>JAJSAJ010001098.1 GCA_024274855.1 Planctomycetota bacterium
GGACGTCTGTCGGACCGCCGGCAATGGGTCGAGCAAGCCTTCCGCGAAACCTATGAATCGATCAAACCGACCGACGGTGCCATCATCGGCATCTACGATCGTTACCGTGATCAACCTGCCGAGTGTGCTGCGTTGGTTCGCCGATTCGGCTAGTCAGCTGCAGTGGTTATCATTAAGAATAAGGTCCTGCTCCTCGGCTGTGCCCCATCGTACTCGTGCTCCCGTCGGCAAGGCTACACCGATGCGCAATCGGTTTTCCGTAACACTTTATCTGTCTGGGAGAAAACGTTGAATGCGCGGGGTCTGGCGCCCTTTTCGCGGCCTTGTGTGTAATCTGCGGATTAGGTTTTGACCGCGAAAAAAGGAGCCTGCCCCCCTCTCCACGGATGCCGTAAGAGGGTGCCTCGCTTACGCTTCGGGTCACAATGAGAGACCAAAGTGGCAATGTTCAATTAGTATAGAGGTTTTCAATGCAACGTTTCCATCTCTTCGTCGGCTCATTTCTGTTTGCCCTATCGCTTACTGGCGTGCCGTATTCCGCTTCAGCGCAAACACCACACGAATTATCTACGAACACAGGCCGTCGGCCCACGGAAAACCTGCCCAGGCTGCTGATGCCTTGCAGCATGCCGGCAAGCATTGCGTGGGCAGAACAGGAGAGTCCGCCACGCGACTTGGCGCGAGAGATCCTTGATGCAACCGGGGTGAAAGGTGGCCTGGTTGTCCACTTCGGATGCGGCAATGGAGAATTGACCGCCGCATTGCGAGCCAACGAAAGCTACGTGGTGCACGGCCTGGACACTGACACCAGCAACATCGAGAAGGCACGCCAACACATCCGGACACTTGGACTCTATGGCGAGGTCTCGGTGGAGCGATGGAAAGGCGACCGTCTCCCGTACATAGACAATCTTGTCAACCTCTTCGTATGCGAAAGACCATCTGGCATACGAATGCGCGAAGTTCTCCGCGTGTTGGCTCCCGGCGGTGTCGCGTATATCCGTGAAGTGGACCACTGGACCAAAACGGTTAAGCCTCGTCTCAAAGCGATAGACGATTGGACGCACGCGTTCTACGACGCCAGCAACAACGCGGTCTCCAAAGACACTGTGGTCGCCCCTCCGTACCACATGCAATGGGTTGCAGGGCCCCAGCACGCCAGGAGCCACGAAAATGCCAGTGTCAGCGTGGTCGTCTCTGCGGCGGGGCGGTTGTTCTACATTGTGGACGAGGCCCCAGCGGCATCGACGGCGTTGCCTTCTCAGTGGACCGTGCTGGCGCGAGACGCGTTCAGCGGTGTACCGCTGTGGAAACGCCCGATTTCGCAATGGGACGCTCATCCCGCGGGGCTCTACAAAAGCCCACCCGAGATCGCTCGGCGGTTGGTAGCGTCAGGCGAACGGCTATTTGTTACGCTCGGTGCCGACGCGCCGGTCGCCGCACTCGATGCGGCCACCGGCCGGACGATTTTGACCTACGAAGGGACGCAAGGGACCGGCGAGATTCTTTACCACAAAGGCCGACTTTTTCTGGTGGCTGCCGGCCCGGTGGCACGACGCGGGGCCAGGTTGGAACCCGTGTCGCTGCCAGGGTCCGGGATCACGGTGCTGGACGCAGTTTCCGGCCAAGTCGTCTGGAAGAAGTCCGGCGCCGGAGCCCTATCCGGAACGCTCGCCGTTGGCTCGGATCGCGTCTGCTATGTGGACCGCCAAGCGGTCGTTTGCCTGGACGCGGAAACGGGCCGAGAGCTCTGGCGGACCGAATATGCGGGACCGCGAAAACGATTAGTCTGGCGGGCCCCGACGCTGGTCGTTTCTGACGGTGTTGTGTTGTGTGCCGACCGTCGGCGCAACCCCGCGCCTAACGTTGACGAGGTTACGGGCAAACGGCTGCCGCAATGGCTTGCAAACTCTGGCGCACCAGCAGACCTCACAGCCTATTCGGAGGATACCGGTAAGAAGTTGTGGAGCTGCCCATGTGCTGAATCGTATTACACGCCAGTCGACGTCTTTGTGAACAACGGGTTGGTGTGGGTCGGACAAAGCCGGCCGCGGCAAGGACCGGACTATACCGTGGCACGTGACCTGCACACCGGAGAAATCAAACACCGAATCAAGACCGACAAGGCGTTCCAAACGACGATGCCGCACCACCGCTGTTATCGGGACCGAGCAACCACTCGCTTTCTGGTGACCGGGCGCACCGGCGTTGAGTTCATTGATTTCCAGACCGGGGAATCCTTTCGACACCACTGGACGCGCGGCGTTTGCCGATTCGGATTTATTCCCTGCAATGGACTACTCTACACGCCACCACATTCTTGCGCGTGCTTTATCGAGGCAAAACTGACAGGCTTCAACGCCCTCGCCCCCGCCTCCCCGACTCGAAAGATCCCGGTAACTGTTTCCGAGGCTGACCGCCTGCAGCGCGGCCCGGCCTACACGGTTGCGAGTACGACGGCCCAGGACAACTCGAAGGAGACCGCACACTCAACGCGGATCGCTCGCAATGACTGGCCGACCTACCGCCACGACCCGGCGCGTTCAGGAAGCACGGATTCAGCTGTCCCTTCTCGGTTGATGCAACTGTGGCGGCACAGCTTGGGTGGTTTGGTCAGCAGCCCTGTAATCGCCGATGGCAAGCTGTTCGTCGTCTCCAAGGAGACGCAGACGGTTCACGCTCTGGATGCCACCGCAGGAACGTCATTGTGGCAATATACGGCCGGAGGCCGGATTGATTCGCCACCAACTGTCTCGAAAGGACGTGTCGTTTTTGGGTCGGCCGACGGCTGGGTTTATTGTCTCCACATCAATGATGGCCGGCTTGTATGGCGACGTCGCGCTGCGCCGGTGGACGAACGCCTGATCGCGTTCGGACAACTGGAGTCGGTGTGGCCCGTGCATGGCAGCGTGCTCGTCAAGGATGGCGTCGTCTACTGCGCCGCCGGGAGATCCTCCTACCTCGACTCCGGTATCTACCTGTCCCGGCTCGATCTAATAACCGGCAGGAAGCTGGCCGAAAAACGATTCTATAGCCGGGCGCCGGAGACCGGTGAGCAACCTGACGAGCCGATCATGTTCGAAATGCCAGGCGCACTGCCGGATATTCTTTCGTGTGATGATGAACTTGTCTACATGCGACGTCTGGGATTCGACCTGAGCAGCCTGCAGACTCGGGAGCCGAAACAGCACCTGTACAGCCCCGCGGGATTCCTGAGTGACGACTGGTGGCACCGGAACTATTGGATTTTCGGCGGGCACTTCTACAGCGGCTATATCGGCTGGCGATTTGCCGGACGCGAAGCCCCCGCCGGCCGTTTGCTCGCAGTAGACAACACAACCATCTATGGGTTCGCACGCGAGTCCTCGCGTCCACGCGGCGCGGGCGCCCAGACATACTGTCTGTTCGCCACCGACAGAAAGGACCTGCCAAACATCGGACCGCCCGATTACACGCGTGCGAACCGCGACTACCCCAAGAATGGTCCTCGCAAGTTCAAGGTAAAATTCAGATGGACGACCACGGTACCGATTCTCGGACGCGCGATGCTGCGCGCGGGCGGCGCGTTGGTCGTCGCTGGGCTGCCAGGCAACGCACTTCGCTCAATGCCTGCCTTCGAGGGCGCGCGAGGCGGGGGGCTTTTTGTGGTTTCGGCGGAGACTGGGAAAATGCTTCAAAGCTACAAACTGGATTCCCCGCCGGTCTTCGACGGCATGGCCGCCGCGAACGGACGCTTGTACATGACAACAATCAACGGCCAAGTCCTGTGTCTTGGCGATGGCCAGTCGGTTCCAGACGCAAAGACACTCGCACCCCTTGGCGATCGCCCCGGTCCCAAGCGGACACTCTAACGCGATCCTTGCCCTCCACGGTTCACAACGAAACACGTTACAAGAAAGCAGCTAGTCTTCGCCATGCACGCTTCTTCCAAACAATTGATTTCGTCGATTCTCATACTGTTCGGATTGATCTTTTCCGCCACTGCTGCCCCACCCGCCTCTTCGGAATCAACAGCGAACAATACGGCAGTCCAACAGCAAACCGGCCCCACGGCCTTCGTCTATCCTTTCCGTGTGGGAAAACTTGTGTTCCCGCAAGATGAAGGAAAGCACGTGCCGTCCAAATGGCCATTCACGTTGGTCGAGTGGTTTGCACATTACACCCATCTGACAGCGGACGACGGATCGACGTACTTTCTATTCACGACATTCGTCACATTCGATCCGGTTGAGCCCCTGGTCCAGGGCAAGTTTCCGCATGTAATCTCGGCCTTCGTGGACATCAACAACGGCAAGACTTATCACGACAGTGACATGGCCAGGTTGAAGGTGTTCGCGGAAGGGCACGCGAATATGGAAACCGTCAAAGGCGATTTCTTTCGTTGGAAAGGAAGCGATCAACCTTTCCATTACGTTTACCATGTCGCACGAAAGCACTCGGAGGGCAAGTATGCGGTCGATTTGGACCTGGCAATGGTCAAGCCGCCGTTGGCAATCAATGGTACCGGGTTCATTCGTCTGCCCAAAGGGACAAGCGGCTATTACTCTCAAACGAGACTCAAGGCATCGGGCCGCTTGCGCATTGACGGTGTTGAAAAGCACGTCCACGGCGTGCACTGGGTCGACCGACAGTGGCTCGGGGCATCTTTCGCGGGCAACCTGCAGTACTCGTATGAATGGTGGGCCTTGCAACTCGATAATAATGAAGAGGCGATTCTGTTCAGAATCTGGGATACGAAGACTGATGCGGTTGTCATGACGCGTATGGAAATCAACCATGCGGACGGAACACGTGAACAAGTCGATCGTTTTCGCCTCAAGGATCTGAGACCAGGATGGCATCTGTCGGCACCGGACAACGAGTGGGACCTGCGCATCGTCCCCGCCTGCAAAGGCCAGCATATATGGCACAGCTGTCGTATTCGCGGCACGATCAAAGGAGCACCGGTTACCGGAGTGGCAGTTGCCGAACTAGCCCGGGATGTCGTCCCGAAGTTCTCCGACCTGCTTGACCTTTCCTCTCCGACAACGGAACGCAAAATCAGCCATCAAGCAGATTCGCCATCCAAACAAACCCCGTAACGGTCCACGGTTGTCTTCCAGGCTTTCCAATACGTGCCCCGAAACTCGAATTATCTGTTTTCAGCGGCTAGAATATCGAGCAAACTCGCAAGGAAGTGAAGAGACGTGCCGTTGTCGACGACAGATCCCGTGTCGATAGCGGCCACCGAGAGTGATGACCCAGGCATTCTTCCGAGTCAACGACGGGGGTGAACAACGCGTCCTGGCATCAGGTCGCCACTTCGTACTCCACCGTAACACTCTCAGGCACACCAGCAGCAACCGTCGACTCGACATTGTCCGATTCTAACTCGGCATCCGAGGCGACCTCGGCCGCCATTTTGTGCAGAACCTGCAGTGCACATTGGAGTGCCATCATCAGGTCGGTCGACGTCAGTACGGCACACGGCTTGGAATCCTTGTCGACGACCGGCAGGCACGAGATATGGCGGTCGATCATCTGGGTCACCGCCGGGCTGATCGGTGTATCAGGTTTGACGGTAATCGGATTGGCGGTCATCATATCCGCTGCATCCTTACCACCGCGGAGGATGTCACGATCACTTAGGATACCGACCAACAATCCGGCCGGATCGCAAACCAGCAGGTGTCGTAAGTGTTTGCGTTTCATCATGTCACGCAATTCGTCAGCTCCTGTTCCAGGAAGGACCGTCGTCAAGCGGTGCGACATGATGTGCCTGACCTTCATCTGGCTTGCGAGAACCGTATCCATATCGCCTTGCAGCAGATGGTAGATTTTCTGGCGTTTTTGGAACAGCCGGTGCTGCAGGGCAGGGTTAACCGCGACTGCGGGAACCTCTTCGTCATCGCCGAGCAACTCGCGCCGCTTGCGTATTGCATGAGTTGTGTACAGCAAGCCTGCCAATGCGGCCATTGCGACTAACTCGGCAAGTAGGAGCTGCAAGTCGGCCACGGCGAATCCCGACACTTCGTCTGCCAGCCTGTCCCCGGCTCCAGGGCTCGGATCATTGGCTGCCATGGCCACTGGTTTGTTGTGCTTCGAATCCGAAAACAGATTGCCAAATGCCGCTCCGGTTGCGTTGCCGAGCAACCGCGTGCCCATCAAAGCCACGCCGATCACGATCGCCAGCATGATGGCATACTCGGCTGCCGTATTGCCGGAAGTGTCCAAACGCATACAGGAAAGGTTGAACCAGCTTTCATTCGAACGATGTTGCGTTTTCCAACAGTGTTGATTATTCCGGTTGATGCGCATGGACGATCCTATTGAGGCTCAGTCTTGGCGAGGGGGCACGTTTTCCGCCGAACATACGACGAACTAGAAGCAGCAATACTCGAACATAGCTTGCGTCCACAATGGCATTGGCCAGGAATCGCTTGAGGTGTGTCCGCTTCGCCAATGCGTCGCAATTCGTTTTGAAAGTACCCCGGGTGATCTGCGACCGCAATCCAAAGTAGAGTGGGTGTGGCGTGGCCAATCCCATGAAGATGGGGACGATTCGTTGTGCGATACCAGGTTTTGTCTCAGAACTCGGAGAACCAATGGTTGCGAGCGGGCAAAGCTCCTGCTAAGCCGCTGTTTTGTTGTCCAGAATGGCCCAGGTGGGATCCCCCTTTCCCCCGTCAACAACCGCCTTCCAGTTTCGGGACTCGCCCTTACCGTCGCGATGGCCGGTTTTGTCGTACTTACAGCTCTCCAGTTTGGATCGAGAGAAGTTGCCAATGCAAGAGATAACACGCCTTTGTACGTTTTTGGCCGTGTGGCTGTTCGTTATGCTGGTCGATGCCAGTCAGGTGCTGGTCTCCGGGGCGGAATATCGAATCGCCAAAACAATCGATGTGGATACAGTGCCTTCTGCGTTTCCCGTTGGCTTTTGCCTGTTGACTCATGGGCAACAGCAACTTGCTGCCTATTACAACGCGGGCCACCAAATGGTGGTCGCCAGGCGGAAACTTGGTGAGACGATATGGCAAAAGGTCGAATTGCCTAGCAAGATCGGTTGGGATAGCCACAATTACATCACGATGGCGGTCGATTCCGCCGGTGCCGTGCATCTGGCCGGCAACATGCATTGCGTGCCACTGATCTATTTCCGTACACGTATACCTGGGGATATCACGACATTCGAACGTCTGCCAATGATCGGGAAGGACGAGACTCGCTGTACGTATCCGCGATTCCTGAACGATCGGGAAGGTAACTTGTTGTTCAGTTATCGTGCCGGCCGGAGCGGCAATGGAAGACGCTTCTTCAACCGTTACGGCAGACAAACAGAAACATGGATTCGCTTCCTCAATACTCCATTGTTCGACGGACAGGGGCGGCGCAATGCATATCCAATTGGGCCGAAGCGAGGGCCGGACGGTCGGTTCCATGTCATCTGGGTGTGGCGGGATACGCCGGACTGCGCCACAAATCATGGCTTGTCCTACGCGCGAAGCCGCGACTTGAAAACGTGGACAAACGCTGCCGGCGTGACGGCGCGGCTCCCTCTGACACTCGATCAGTCCATCCTGTGTGTTGATCCTGTCCCTACCGGTGGCGGGATCATTAACGGGTGCGAGAAGCTGGCATTCGACGCGAAGGATCGGCCCGTGATCGCGTACCACAAACGCGATTCAAAGAACCTTATGCAGATCTATGTGGCTCGATTTGAACACGGCCGTTGGATCTGCCGCCCCGTTACGCGATGGGATAAGGTCATTGACTTCAGCGGCGGTGGAGCAATGCCGTTTATCGGCATCAATATCGGCGATTTCCGGCGGGTGCAAACAGGTGTGTTGGGGATTCGTTTCCGACATCGGGACTATGGAACGGGTTGGATTTTCCTGGACGAATCGACACTGCAACCGGTGCCAAGGACGGTCGCCGTGCCTTCGATCTATCCGCGCACGCTGTCCCGACCGTCAAGTGACTTGCCCGGTATGCACGTCAGACTGGCGACCGATTCCGGTTCATTGGCCGGGTCCAGCACGGAATATCTTTTGCGTTGGGAGACACTCGCGGCGAACCACGACCGCCGGCCCAAGGGAGCATTGCCGCCGCCCAGTACGCTGCAGTTGGTCAAATTGATTCGCTGAGAAGTCGTTGGAGACGTCCTTGTTTTCGTTGCAATGACGCGCACACTGGTGCGATGATCTGGGTAGATCGTGATGGTGGGATCATGAACCCTTTTCATGCCGCAGTGGTGGTTGCGTGTCCGGTTCGCGAACTCGTTTTCTCCACGAAACTCAGCCAGGACCACGGCGTAATCGCTGGCATACGGTTCAACGGAGTAAAGGGCGTCGATACGTAGTTTGGTAGTCGTTCACGGGGTTTTCGCCTGCCATCGCGTTAGCACCTGAGTTTTTCCCGATTTCCGACACGCCCGATTTATCATGAGTCATTTGACATTACTCATTTATCATCGAGCGAGGCAGCGCAGCGGGGTCATACTGTTTCCATTGACAAATGACAAATGACAATTGATAAATGACAATTGATAAATGATAAATGATAATTGCCCCTCCACGCACTCTCGCCGTGAACGGTTACGTAGTTCGACCGGTTGGGCGACGAAGTCGCCTTGGTGTTCTCGCAAATTCACTGGGAGATGTCTTCTGATGTGATGCCCTGTACTCGCAGGTCGGTGAGCATGCGTTGTTGAGTCAATCGAGCGTACCGAGCTTGAAGTAGGCCACGATCTTGGTACAAAGAGGGTTTCCATAGTGACATGAAGTGGCGGAATCGAAATCTTAACAGCTGGGAGCGTCAGCAGAGCTGCACCCCCAGATGCGTTCCGGAGGAACTCGCGATGCGATCAGCGTCATTCCTGCTTTGTCTTGCAACGTTGACGTTGCTGACCAGCCCATCGTTTGCCGAGGACATGGTCGAATTCCTCAGCGGTTCCAAAGTCCTGGGCAAAGTGTTGGCGATCCGTAAGGAGGCCAAGGAGTTCGACTTCGAAGCCACGATCAGTGGTCGGACCGTGAAACGGACCTACGCCTACGATAAGGTCAAAGCAGTCACGATCAATGGCAAGCGATACGTTCTGACGGCGAAAACGGAGTCCGCGAGTGTTGGTCGTCGTGGCCCGTCGCGACAGACCGCGGGCGATTCCAGTGGCTCGTAATCACAAGCCTCGAAAGCCGAGATCGAACGGCTAATTGAAGACGCGGGGAGTGCGCCCCCGGGTTGGTATGACAACGAACCGTTGCAATACCCAAAGACGTTGGATCTGTCGTGGCCCTTGAAACCGCCAACCAAGAAATGGAATGCCCAAAAGAACGTCACCCAGTACATTTGGGAGATTGTTAACCCCAATCCCGAACGTTGGAAGTCGGGTATCAAACTGGTCCATCGGATTCTGTCGACACATCGCGATAACTCCGCACTGCTGGTCCGCGACATGCGACAGCTGGGCGAGATGTATTTTCGCCTGCTGCAAGACTATCCGCGCGCCGCATTCTGGTATCGCAAGGCCCGTGTCGAGAACGGCACACCACTTGGTGTACGACTGGCTGAATGCTACTGGCGAATGGGCAGCAAGGCGATGGCGATGGAGCAGTTGAAAGCACGCACCGTGTCAATCGGCGTAATAAAACTGTACAGCGACATGGGGGAAACGAAACGAGCTTTGCAGCTGGTTGAACCTTTTGCCAAGGTGGGACGAACGCACGAGGCCTATCTCTTGGGTGGCGATGCGTGCCGATTGGCGGGCCGATACGAGGAAGCCGTTCAGTACTATCAGAAAGTGCTTCAAGACAAGAACGCGAGGAACGCCGAGTATCTGCGACGTTTCCAGGGCCGAGCAAGGGACAGCATCGAGGCGATTCGGTTGGCGGAAAACGCCGATCCGCGGCTGGTTGCGGATGGAACCTACACGGTTACCACGACCGGATACGCGGGCCCGCTGCAGGTGGCGGTCACGATAACCGGCGGGCAGATCGAGTCGGTGAAGGTAACGAAGCACAAAGACAAACAGTTCTTCACTGCACTCACCGAGACCCCTCGACAAATCGTTTCCAAGCAGTCGGTGAAGGGAATCGACGCGGTCAGTGGCGCGACGGTCACTTCACAAGCCATCGTGAATGGAACTGCCAAAGCGATGGCCAACGCAACGCGTTGACGGTCGGCGATCGATTGAGAGAGTATCTTGCATGGGAAAAAGAAAACGCCCACACTCGTCGGCAAGCTGGGCACGTGCGCCGTGGTTCTTTCGACGCTCGATACAGCTTGTGTGCTTGCTGGTCTACCTGGTCCTTTTCTTCTACGTCTGTTGGCCGTATGGAGCTCGTCCCGTTCAGCCGAAACTTCTCTCAGCCGGATGGCAGTTGGACAGATTAGATCAGGCAACCGGCAATATTCGATTACAGGGCGCCGTCGCGCTCGATCCGGTAAAGCTGACCGTGGGGCAGACGGTCTACGTAATCGATGAAAAAGCGACCGGTCAAGCCGACCCTGAAGTGGGCGCGATGGTGGTCCTTGCGATGGAACCTAGTGTGCTAACGTTGGGACCGCGAGACGAACTGCCGGTCACAACGTTGGACGCGATTCTCATGGGCGACATCCGTTGGTCCGTGTACGATCGGTCACCGGGACAGCCGCCGTCTCACTATGCCGACTGGTTCGACGGGCGACAGTGGATTCCAGCCGATATTTTTCTGCGGATGGATCCGCTACTAAGTCTCGGCACCATGATTGCCCAACGATGCTGGGTCGGAGCGGCCACGGTCGCGCTGGTCGTGCTGGCGGTCTGCGTGCTGATTCCACGTGGTTTCTGCGGCTACGTGTGTCCATTGGGCACCGTTATCGACTTGTTCGACTGGGCAGTCAGCCGTCGCATCCGACGCTTTCGACTTCATCGCGCGGGTTGGTGGGTTCACATCAAGTACGTCGTTCTAGGAGCTACTTTATTGGCTGCCGCCTTCGGTCTGCTCGTTGCCGGTTATGTGGCGGCGATTCCAGTCGTTACGCGTGCGATGGCGTTTACCGGCGACCCGCTACAGACGGGACTCAGACGCGGTTGGTATCTTGTTCCGCCCATGAACTGGGGTCATGCGTTTTCTTTATTGCTGTTTCTGGGGATCCTGAGTTTGGGGCTGTTGCGGCGTCGATTCTGGTGTGCCTACCTCTGTCCGAGCGGTGCTATGTTTTCACTGGGCAACCTCTTTCGCATCAGACAACGCAAAGTTCAAACCACCTGTATCGACTGTGGAAAGTGCGTGCAAGTCTGTCCGTTTGATGCGATTGAGTTCGACTTCAGCACGCGCGCACTGGATTGCACCTATTGTCACACGTGCAGCAAGGTATGTCAGACCGACGCAATTGTCTTCGTAGATCGGCGATTCGAAGTCGATTTGAAACCGGTGGAAATGAACAGTGACGATGGACGGCGAGTGGGACGACGCGGTTTCCTGGCCATCTCGGCCGCCGCCATGGCTAGCGGCGTTGGATGTGTTGTCGCGGCGAAGGCATTTGGTGCCAACCTTGCCCGATCGCCGGCAGGTCTTCCCATACGACCGCCCGGCAGTGTGCCAGAAGAAGCGTTCTTCCGTCTCTGTATCCGTTGTGGTGAGTGTTTCAAGGTATGCCCCAACAACGTGCTGCAAGCTGAAGGATTCGAGCAAGGCCTGGACGGGTTATGGACACCCCGAGTGAATGCTGATTGGGCGGGCTGCGAACCCAGTTGTAACGCCTGCGGTCAAGTTTGTCCGACGGGCGCCATTCGGGCGTTGCCCCTGGAAGAAAAACGTGAGGCCAGGATGGGACTTGCCATCGTCAACCCCGATACGTGCCTGCCATGGGCCAATCGCGATGCATGCCAGTTGTGCGTGGACGAGTGTAACGCGGCCGGATACCGAGCCGTGGAGTTCAGGCAAGTCCATGCGGAGATCGATGGTGATGGCTTGCCCCTTGCCGGTACGGGCTATTTCGCGCCTTTCATCTTGGCCGATCGTTGCGTCGGCTGCGGCTTGTGCCAGACTCGCTGCTCCGCCATCAATGTCAAAGCAGAGCACGCGTTGTCGGAATCGGCGATTGTTGTCCAAGCCGGCCCCGGTAGGGAGGATCGGATGATGACCGGTTCCTATCGCCGTTTGCGTGAAAAAGAAGCGAAGCAGCGGACGGAACAACGAGGTACCGTATTCGGTTCTCAAGAGACCGACTTTTTTGTACCCGGCGCTGAGTCGGTTCCCGGTGAGGAGCCGACCGCTGGCCCACCGAGTGATGTTGACGACCCGTTCGGAATCGGGGGACCTTAAGAACAGACCGATCCGGTTTGTTCGAGACAATCCGGGTGGATCGCCGCGAAAACCGTACGCTCCCCGTTTCTTGTTCTATTTGTGGCTGCCGCGATCGATGCTGCCCGGGCTCAGTTTCTCGGCGTAGGACATCATCAGGAACAACGCTACCTGGTCGCGCTGCTGCGAGGGCGCCGATGTTTTGAGAAGCCGAGTCACGTCGAGCAGTTCCCGGTCGGCCGATTCCAGCCGTTTCTCGCTGCCCGGCAAGTGGCACCTTCGATCGTAACTTATGAAGGGCTCGCCGACCGATTCCAATCGGGGAGGCGTGATGGCACGTCGGAGCATCACACTTGTTCACTGATAACATACGGACGCCGGTACTGGCGTTTGAGCAGCCTGTTTCCTTCTCGGCTGTTGGTGAACGATTCGGTCGCCGGATCGACAATCAGTTTCTCGCCCCCCAGCCGATAACTGATGTTCGCATACTGGGAATAGAGCGTACTCAGGTGCGCTTCGAGGATGTCCGCATTCGGTTTGCGATCATTGCGGATCGCGTCCAGAAAGTCGTCCTTGTGTTGGTCGTCGGACCATCGTCCATACTCTTGAGCCACCACCACCGGCCGGTCTTGGGACGCCCGAAGACTTGCCATCCGATACCGTGACGGCCGAGAACCATCAGTCCTTTGGTGCCGAAGATCTCGACTCGCGGCAATTTGGCAACATCAGGGCGAGTGAACCGCATGTACCCCGGACTTGCGGCGGAACCAAACAGTCGCGAATCGGGGTCGGCCAGATAGGCGACTTCGCAATCGTCCCGTTTGGCGAACCCTGTCGAGTGCAACGCGCCACGCCCTCGAATTCCACCCATGCCGACAATGATTCTTTCATTGGGTGATGCCGATCGAGCCGGCGCCGTTGACGTGAACACACCGGTCGCCGCGACTGCGAGTCCCGCCGTGGAGAAGAAATCACGACGATTCGTTTTCGGTGTCCTATTCATCTAACGGCCCCTTTTGCCAGTTTCGTTCTCGTCAATAATTCACCACCCTCGGTTGCATTATTAGATATCATCTGATAGCGGTCGGCAAGGTCTCATCGGTCGGCATGGCTTGGAGGCTGAGGGTTGCAGGCCGAGGGATTTCGTTGCGCCGTCCGAGAAAGCATGCGGGTACGGTGCGTGCATCCTGCGAAGTCAACAAAGCTGGTGTCTTCCGATGGAATGGGCGAGTATAATAGCAGTCTTGCGAGCGACTGTCCCGCTGGTTCAGTCGATGTGGCAACCGTTCTGTAACTCATTCATAAAGTAAATCGATCACCGAACCAATTGCGAGTCACTCAGTAACCCATCCAAGGAGTTCCAGCGACCAACGAGAGCGGGCCATCGGGGGCTCCGAGCCGTATCTTGGATTTGGTTGCGGCTCTGCCGCCTATGTGCAATTTTGCACACCAACACGACGCGTAGTGTAACGGAGCATCGGGCTGCAGAGGGCGAAGCGATGATAAACGCAAAACTACGTCAATATCCAGGAGATCTCGGCATACGTGCCAACCGTGTGGTTGAAAGGGCAAGTGACCACATGTTGAATCATGGTAGTCGTTCACGGGGTTTTCGTCTGCCATCGCGTTAGCCCCGGAGTTTTTCCCAATTTCCCACACGCCCGATTTATCATTAGTCATTTGACATTACTCATTTATCATCGAGAGAGGCAGCGCAGCGGGGGCATACTCTTTCCACGGACAACGGACAACGGACAACTGACCACTACCCCTCCACGCACTCTCGTCGTGAACGGTTACGAATCATGAGAGGAAATACCACGATGCGCCACGATACCTGTTTCCTTTGTCTGCATGGCTGTCTGCCGTGCCGAATAACGATCTTCATTCTCGCTGGGATAGTCACTATTTTCGTATCCGCGGACCGAGGATTCGGTGCTGGGCCCGGAGATCTTGCTTCGCGGTACGCCCGGTCGTCGCCACAGTGGGTGCAGCGTGGCGTGATCTACCAGATCCAGCCTCGAGCCTTCACGCCCGAAGGCACGCTCAAGGCTGCGACAGGGCGGTTGCCCAGGCTGGCCGAGTTGGGTGTCGACATCTTGTATCTTTGCCCGGTGTTTGTCTCGGATGACGATCCCGACACGAAGGGCTGGAGCCCACGGCAAAGGGCGTCCGGCATGAACAACCCTCGCAATCCTTATCGAATGAAGGATTACTATCATGTCGACCCGGAATATGGCACGGACGCGGATTTGAAGGCGTTTGTGACCGAGGCACATCGGCTCGACATGCGCGTGCTGTTGGACATGGTCTATCTGCACTGTGGTCCCAATGCGGTGTTTCTCGAGCAGCATCCTGACTTCGTGAAACGTGACAAAACGGGTAATATCATCACGCAGTCGTGGGGGTTTCCGGCGATCAATTTTTCCACGCCGAAGTTGCGCGAGTATTTCTGGAAGAACATGGAATACTGGATCACGCAGTTCGACGTCGACGGTTTCCGTTGTGACGTGTCGGACCAGATTCCGTTGGACTTCTGGAAAACGGCTCGCGAACGGTTGGAAAAACGTCGCCCTGAGATCTGCTTGTTGGCCGAGGGAATTCGCCTGGAGGATCAACTGAAGGCGTTCGATCTCAACTACAGTTTTGTCTGGTTCAGCACAGTCCGTCGGGCCTATGAACAGGGCAAACCGGCGTCGTCCATTCGCAAGGTGTCGGAGAAACTCGCGGCAGAACGACCGCGTGGCGCGCGCATCATTCGCTATATCGACAACCACGATATCGCCAACGACGCGTGGCCAAAACGCATCGAGACAAAGTGGACGTTCAAGGGCGTGAACGCCGCGCTGGCCATGCTCTTTACGCTTGATGGCGTGCCTTTCCTCTACAATGGGCAGGAAGTGGCCGACACGGCGCGACACAGTATCTACGCACGGCTTTCGATCGACTGGGCAAACGCCAATACACCAGCCGGTAAGGCACGTTTTGCATTTTGCAAGAGACTGTGCGCCGTGCGCCACGCAGAGCGAGCTTTGACGGACGGCGCGAACATTTGGCTCGATAACGACCATCCCGACTCGGTCCTGTCATTCCTGCGGCGGACCGATCGCGAAGAGGTCATCTCGGTTGTCAACCTGTCCCATCGCCCGTTGACCGTTCAGGTTACCTTGCCGCATAAGACGACGGTTACCTATCAGAACTTGCTGGGCGAGACCCACGTCTCGACCACACTCAAAGGTCTAACGCTGCATTTGCAGAGCTTCGGCTTTTTCGTGGGCAAGGGACGATGATCGATCACGCACTTGGTTGCGGATAGGTCGACCAGGTGTGGACTCGCTATTTCGAATCAAAGACGCCTATCTGCTTGACAAGAAGACCGGCAAAATTCTCAGCGTTGGCCGCCCGCGACGGCCGACTGCCTCATGACGTTGCATGGGACGAAGCCAAGCGTCCAGTACGGTGACTCTGGGCAACGAACGGAAAATTGAAGCATCAGGTTACACCAACGACAACGACCTGCAACAAGTACTTGGAGGGGCCTCTTTACGACGCGGTGGCTGCCAACCGCTATTCAGGATTCGAGCGGCGTACCGGCGGAGATGATCAGGAAGGCGGCGAAGGTCTATCAAAAGGGGAAACCCATGGTCATTGAAGAAATCTTTCCGTTGAGAGCGACGAAGTCGCGCAGTTCACCGATAAAGCCGACGTGCC
>JAJSAJ010000135.1 GCA_024274855.1 Planctomycetota bacterium
AACAGTCAGTTGAGCGTTGCACGCGAGGTGTTGACGAAAAGCCGAATTCAAGCGGAACAACTGGTTGCGATCGGAGTCACCAATCAGCGTGAAACGACCCTGTTGTGGGACCGGAATTCGGGCAAACCCGTACACAACGCCATCGTCTGGCAAAGTCGCGTGAGTGCGGGGGTCTGTGAAAAACTGAAGGCTGACGGAGTCGAATCGACCTTTCGAAACAAAACCGGTTTGTTGCTCGACCCCTATTTCTCGGGCACTAAGATCAAATACCTGCTCGATCAAGACTCGACGTTGCGCCGGCGCGCTGAGCGGGGTGAAATTCTGTTTGGCACGGTCGATTCGTTCTTGATTTGGCGCATGACCGGCGGACGGATTCACGTTACGGATCCCAGTAATGCCAGCCGCACGCTGTTATTCAATATTCACACGTTGGATTGGGATGAGCAACTGCTGAAACTGCTGGACATTCCTCAAGCAATGCTGCCCAAAGTTGTTCCCTCCAGTGGTGTGATGGGAATGACCGACCCTGAACTGCTCGGTTCGGCCGTGCCGATCGCCGGCGATGCGGGGGATCAACAAGCGGCAACATTCGGCCAAGCCTGTTTCGAGCCCGGCATGGCCAAGAACACGTACGGCACCGGGTGCTTCTTGTTGCTCAACACCGGATCGCAACCCGTGCTATCGCGGAACAACCTGCTGACGACCATCGGGTGGGAAGTAAATGGACACGTCACCTATTGTCTGGAAGGCTCGGTCTTTATCGGAGGTGCCGTCGTGCAGTGGTTGCGCGATGGCCTTGGATTGATTCGCGAGTCGAGTGAGATCCAACCACTGGCAGCAACCGTTTCGGACAACGGCGGTGTGGTTTTTGTGCCGGCATTCGTCGGCTTGGGCGCGCCCCACTGGGACCCTTACGCTCGAGGGGCCATTATGGGATTATCTCGCGGCACGACCGCAGGACATCTGGCACGAGCGGCCGTCGAATCGATGGCGTTCCAAACACGCGACTTGCTCGATGCAATGCGACGCGACGCCAACCTGCCGTTGGCTCAACTTAATGTTGACGGTGGTGCCTCGGTAAATGATCCGCTACTTCAATTTCAAGCCGACATTCTGGATGTGACCGTGCGGAGGCCGGTAGTTGCCGAAACGACAGCGTTGGGAGCTGCCTATCTGGCCGGCTTGGCTGTCGGCTACTGGGAGAACCAGAATGATGTGGTGAACAACTGGTCGCTCGACCGCCAGTTCACACCGCAACATGATGCCGCATGGCGCGATGCCATTGGCCAGAAATGGACGCGGGCCGTCCAATCTGTTCGCAATTGGGAGCACCCCGAGGCATGATGCGAGGGTACGAAGATTGGTTTGTTGGTGCCGTGACGATTGGACTCGGCGTTTTTCTCGTGACCGTCGCGGCCGCGAACTGGCAATGGTACTACTCGTTAACCACGGCCCGCTTGCTAAAACGATGGTTCGGAGCCCGTGGAGCCAGGTGGTTCCATGCATTACTGGGCATTCTGCTTGTGACGCTCGGAGTGGCTGTCGCCAGGGGATTTCAACTGTTCGTGTCGAATTAGCCGGCTCACGGCATCCCTGGCCCAACCCCAAAGGATCATCGCCGGGACATGGCTGGCGGTGTTTGCTGTTTGTTCAGAGCTATCGGTGCATAACGATCGGGAGCCGTCCAGAATTGCTTCAACGACTCTTCATTAACGAACAGGTAGATTTGCTCCTGATAGAAAACACCATGAGCACGTTGGCCTTAAATCAAAGCCCCTGTCTCAACGTACCGGACCGGATCATAGCCGGACAGGACCGGCGCATATTTGTCTAACGCGCCGAAGAACCGTTTCTGCTGCTGCTCGCCTGCGAACAGGTAAGTCTTGCCACGATGGATGGCACCCCATTTGGCATCGCCTTTAACCCACTTCCCCTGCTCGACCAGTGTCACCGGGCAATAGCCCTCGAGGGCAAGCGGGGGTGAATCGGACGTCACGGCGTTCTGCGCTGCCTCGTGATGCCGCTCGGGCTGAGCTGCTGGAACGCTCGGTCCGGTCAGCGAAACATCGATCGGCTGCTTGGGGGGCACTGGTGGGCGATCGGCCGCCGCAACATAAACGGGCGGACTGGAGTTCCGAGCCGAATGGGATGGTGCTGCCGGTGGCTGGTGAATCGTAGCTCCCGACGCGGCCGGAGGTGCCTGGGCGTATTGTGCGGGCATGGCCATGTTTCCCGACAGAACTTGTCGGCCATAAGCTGGTGTGACGGCCGAACGTTGGGGCGGTGCCGGCGGGCCGAGCGGACCCATTGTGGGCTCCGCCAGATACGGGTTGGTCGTCACCGCTCGCGCCGCAGGTGCTGAATACTCACGACGCGACTGGGTGGACGCGACGGCTGTGGGGTTGGGGGAGTAGCTGGGGGCTGGAAACGCCGAGTCCCGTTGATCGGGTCGGGCCCCTGGTACGTGTGTGGGAACCGTTGAGGGTGAGGAGGCGATTGGCAAACTGACACGCGTATGCGCGGCCACTTGGTCCAGCAACGCGATGTATCGGTTGGGATCCTGCTGGCTGACACCTCGAAAAACCTCCTGCCCATTGGCCGTCGTGATGATATCCGTGGGCCAACGATTGACCTTGTACTGCCGCGCCAACGACTCGTTGTCGCTGACGTTAACCTTCAACGGAACGTAGTTGGTGCTGATCGCTCGAATGACCTCCGGCCGGTTAAAGACCTGCCGCTCGAGCTTCAGGCACGGAGGGCACGCATTGCTCCAGAAATGCATGAGGATCAAACGCTGGTGCTGTTGGGCCATTTGCCGGGCTTGAACCAAGCTCGTGACCCAGGGAATCCGGTTCTGTGCGTGGAGGTTCGAGACAAGGCTGACCACCAAACCGATCGCGAGCGTTAAACGCATAAAACGATACATCAGTGTGCTACCCTCTTGCTAAGTACGTCCTGCAAAATGGGGCATCGAGACCGAATTTCCCGAATGCCTGCAAGATCCCGCTAGATCTGGCTGAACCAGCCCCTCGTCAGGCTAATTGCTACGTTTCTGTTATCGGAAAACCGGTTGGTTGGATTGCGGAAAAATTAACGATTAGGAGAAATAATCCTCCGCGACCAAGGTTACGCGAGTGGACGGCGCGAAGCGGGGCGAACCCGAAAAAACACGCTATTTTATCCTGTTTGATTTCAGGGATCGCTTGACAGGGCCGAATAGATCAGTATGATGCCAATAGTTAGCAGACTTCTGTCTTGCATTGCAGGCGCTGCTTGCCCAGTCGTGTGACGCAATTTATTTGATTCAAATGAGTGTGACACAGTGGGCTCCCTTCGAACAACCGGCGTTGTCGGTACCAAGAGACAGTTTAATCGAAGGGGTCGCGCTTCTCGGAGCTTCCTCAGACAGTTGGTGCCTTGCACCTCTGATGTCTTGGACAATCCATCACAGAGAGCTACTCGGGTGAAGACGATGACTCCCCGGGGTTCGTAAGGTTTGTTGGAAGGCTGGCACGGATTCGAGAAGCTAGCAATCTGCAGCGTCGGATGTGAATCGTGTCGCGCGCTGGGCGTGGCAAGTTCGAGACCTTCGCGAGACAAGCGTATTCTGGTCGGTCGTGACGCCTTGGTTGTAACCAGGGACTGCGTCCTTTCTAAGCCCTGACGTCTAGAACGTTTTTGGTGATCAGTGGGCCCGGAAAGGCTAGGCCTTGCACCGCTGCCGATCGATGGGTGGCTGCGTGCACACTTCTACTCTTTAATTACAAGCTGTCCGGTTTGGATCGGAAAGAGCTCGCCTAATGCGGGGATTTTCTATCCTGTAGGACACTGTCTAGGTGAGACATGGGGAAAAAACGGCAACGAGGAAGATCCAACTCGGGACGTTCATCGGGTTCCGGTTCAGGACGCCCGGCGGGCTCGGGGCGCTCGTCAGGCTCGGGGTCCGGGCGTTCTTCGGGACGTGGCAGTTCCAATGGACGACCGCCACGCCGCCGCCGACGAAACACGAGCGATCATGCGCGCCGCCAAGCAGACGTGGAGCCGGCTGAGAATCCAGATGCTCCTCTGGAACCGGGCGGCGGCCTGCTCGAGTTGCACCCGAATGGATACGGGTTCCTCCGGAGCCCAGAAAATAACTACTCCCGAGAACGGACGGATCCGTTCGTTCCCGGCACGATGATCGATAAATATGGACTGCGGCCCGGCTTGGTTATCAAGGGCATGGTCCAGCAAGCACGAAAACAGCAAGGCCCTCGCCTGCGCGAGATTACCGATGTCGATGGCATGCCGCCGGACGAGTATGTCAATGTCAAATCATTCGATCAGTTGACAGCTATCAACCCCAATCGTTGGCTCAAACTCGAGACGGGTCCCGAACCGTTGACGACCCGTGTGATGGACCTGCTCACTCCGTTGGGACGCGGGCAACGCGCGCTGATTGTCGCACCGCCCCGAACGGGAAAAACGATCCTGCTGCAACACATCAGCCACGGAGTTGCAACCAATTACCCTGACGTGAAACTAATCGTCCTGCTAATTGACGAACGACCGGAAGAAGTGACCGATATGCGACGGAGCGTCAAGGGCGAAGTGGTTGCAAGCAGCCTCGATCAGGATGTCGAGAGTCATGTGCGGCTGTCGCAATTGATCGTTGCGCGATGCAAACGATTGGCAGAAATGGGACAAGATGTTTTTCTGCTGATGGATTCGATCACGCGACTAGCCCGAGCGTTCAATAAGTGGGTCGGGAACACCGGACGCACGATGAGCGGCGGTGTCGATATCAAGGCGATGGATATCCCCAAGAAACTGTTTGCGACAGCCCGAGCGTTTGAGGAAGGGGGCTCGCTGACCGTTGTCGGGACAGCACTGATCGATACCGGTAGCCGCATGGACGAACTGATTTTTCAGGAGTTCAAAGGGACCGGCAACATGGAACTGGTCCTTGATCAAAAGCTGGCCGATCGCCGAGTCTGGCCTTCGATCGACATCACGCAGTCTGGAACCAGGCGTGAAGAATTATTGCTCGAGCCCGAGACCTTGCACGCTGTGACAATGTTGCGGCGGACCCTGACGTCGATGCACCACGTTGACGCAATGGAACAACTGGTCAAACAGCTTTCCCGATTCCAGACGAACGACGAGTTCATCAAGCTGATTAGTGGCGTCAAAGTGTAGCCGATCGCCGTTACCAGGGTTCGGCCAAGGATCGCGGCCCGATTCGCCAGATGCTGACCCACCAGATGAACCCGAGCTATCGCCATGGTGTCTTGGGCATTGATCCGGTGGTGTCACGGCTAACGGTACCAACAAGGGTACCAACGGCATTTCCGAGACACTCAAGATAATATAAACCCTGTCGGCCAAACGACTTCGGAGGGTAAGCGAATTGGTTAGCGGCCTCATTGGAAATG
>JAJSAJ010000136.1 GCA_024274855.1 Planctomycetota bacterium
ACGACCATGCATCCGAGGCTTCTTCCGAAGGCTCGTCGACATCCGCTGCCGTTTCGGCCGGCTCGTCCGTCATGTCGCCATACGTGTCGTCGTACTGGCTCTCATACGCGTTGTCATACTCGGTGTCGTATGACTGCTCGGGCGACTCATCGTACTCATTGTCGTACGAATCATCATAGGAATCGCCGTATGAATCGCCGTACATACCATCGTATTCGGCATCGTACGTCTCGTCGCTGGCCTCGGTCGACGATTCGTCAGCCACGTCGGCAGACTCCTCGTCTTCCCACGACCATGCATCCGAAGCTTCTTCCGCTGGCTCTTCGACATCCGCAGCCGTTTCGGCCGGCTCGTCCGTCATGTCGCCATACATATCGTCGTACGATTCGCCGTAAGAGTCGTACATTTCATCGTAACGATCGTCATCGGCCTTCGGCTCGTCGGCAGGGTCATCATACGCGCCGTTGCAAGGCTCGTTGAAACCGCGAGGGTAGAACGACTCCGTGTCGTCAGTAGCAATCGTTTCGTCGGTCGTGGCATTCGGATCCAGGTTCTCGGCCTGCGTACTCTCTTGATCACACACGTTGTCGAACTGATCCGCACCGAACTCATCGAAACCGTCCTCTCGGCCGCTATCTACTCCACTATCCGATCCGGCGGCGACTTCTTCATTCTCGTAATCATCGTCACCGTCATAGCCATAGCGGGCTTCTTCGCACGGATCAATAGCCTCTTGCTCAGCGGCATCATCTGTCGAGTTCATTGACTCTTGGCATGGATCGTCATCGTGGGCGGTCTCATATTGCTCGTACCAATCGCCTTCGTGACATCTCGAAGTCATCTCTTGTTCGACGGCAGCCGGACTTTCGTCGATAGCAACGGCTTCCGTCTCTTCGTAACAACGCGTGTAGTCCCTATCGAACTCGTCACCGAAACAGTTTTCGTTCGAGCTTTGATCGGCAACCGTACTATCCGCACGTTGCTCAAGGTCAACGTGATCCGCGGAATCCGCAGTCTCGTTGTCCCAGCAGTGGGGCGAGGTGTCTGTTTCGGCCTGCGGGTCGTCGTTCTCCAGGATCACAACTACGGCACGGCCACGAATATCAAGATCCTCGTCTTGGGTAATTTGTTTTGTTGGTAGGGATTCATCTCCTTGATTCTGGTCCGTTTGCTCATCAGCATACGGACAGCTAGTGGTGTAAAGGGGTCCGGAACAGTGGTAATCGTCAAACGCCTGACATCGGGTAGAGTTGGCCACCAACAGGGAACTTCCCAGCATGGCCATCAAGACTGAAAGAGCAAAGCAAGGGCGGGTCATTCGATTAATCCTCCTGAAAAACACGCGACGCGCTGGACTCGATTGCGTGGTGAGCGGGGTTTTGCCAGCATTGCTAGTTGGTGCGTCGATAACGCACATCCATGTATCCTTGCTGATGTATCGTATCGGAGCCTACCATCTAGGGGCATTAGATAATTGACATATGCCTGGAAAAGCAGGGGATATAGGAACCATTTTGCGCGACCAGTGAATACTGGGAAAGATTGTTGGACGATCGTGTCATTCCACTCGTGCGGGATGAAATGGCACGATCGGTGCAAGATTGAGGTTCGCTCGGCCGGCAGAGCATCGTACAATTACGGATACCAGAGTGTCGCAAGTGCTTTGGGGGTTGGAAGATGCTGTCATCCAGGCGGTCACGCAACCGAGTGGTGTGGACGTCGGCCGGTGGGAACAGGCAGTTGGCACCTTTGGCCCCGGAGTCCTTTGGAATAGGTAAGCTGGCGAATGGGCCAAAATTTGACATTTTTTGCCAGGCGTCCGTGTCAGCCGGGAATGGGGCGGCGTGATTGGCCTGATAGCGAGGAAGGATTCGATGCATTGCGGGAATCGGTACTGAGGCTCGTTCGTGGCCGTTTCGAGATATTCTCGAGCTGTTACAGTCTCTTTGCGGCGTTCACGCTTCGGTGCCGAGGTTCCGAGCTGATGCCGCGTCCAGAATCCACCAGAGGATCTGAATGACGATCCGTTCCGTATGAGAACAGCATGTCATGGGTTTACCAGTTGAATTGCATCCGTACATCGCCATAGGGACCACCCTATTCGTTTTTCTAGCGATCCAGCTGCGGCATGGCATTCCGACTGACTTATTATTTCTGACGGCATTGATGGTGGTGACGGTCACGGGCGTGATCAGTCCGGGGCAGGCACTCAGCGGTTTTGCGAACCCCGCGCCACTGACAGTTGCCGCTTTGCTTGCAGTGGCCGCGGGACTTCGGTCGGCCGGCGTGTTGGATTGGGTAGGCCGCACCCTGCTGGGACAGATTCAGACGGAGCGGCGGGCTTTATTCCGGCTTGCGGCCGCGCTGATTTCCGCCTCCGCGTTCATGTTGAACACGGCGGTGGTTGCCATGATGATGCCGGTTATCATCGACTGGTGCCGCAAGCACCGCGTCTCGCCGTCGCGTCTGCTGATTCCACTCAGCTATCTCACCATACTTGGCGGTGTTTGTACGCTTGTCGGCACCAGTACCACATTAGTCGCGAACGGTGTGTTGTGTGACGAACATGAAACGCGTTATGCCCAGCTACAACGGGCAATCGAATCGCGAAAACTTGACCCGGAATCGCTCCACTGGCAAACTCATTTTGTCGATCAGATCGCACCGATGGGCCTATTCGAACTCGGGTACGTAGGTTTGCCTTGTGCGCTGGTTGGCGGTGCGTTCCTGGTTCTGGTCGGGCCGAAGTTGCTACCGAGCCGAACCGATATTGTCGAACGGGTTGGCGAACAGCCAAGAGAATACCTGGTCGAAATGATGGTTCAACCCGATTGTCCGCTGATCGGCAAGACGGTCGAACAGGCCGGTTTGCGTCAATTGCCCGGTTTATTCTTGATCGAAATCGACCGTGATGGCGACCTGATCACGCCAGTCACCCCAAACGACTCGATCGGCGTTCACGATCGCCTGGTCTTCACGGGGGTTGTTTCGACAATCATCGACTTGGAGAAAATACCAGGGTTTGTCCCGGCTGCCGATTTGAGTTACGAATTGGACCCATCGCAACGAGCCAAGCGTCGTTTGACCGAAGTCGTCTTGTCCCGCACTTCTCCCCTGATCGGCACAACCGTAAGGGAAGCGAACTTTCGGCACCACTACAATGCGGCGGTCGTCGCCGTCCACCGGAACGGCGAACACGTTACGAGCAAAATTGGCGACATTGTTCTGGAACCGGGCGACACCCTGCTGTTGCAGACCAGAACTGAGTTTGTTCCGACGTATCGCAACCACCGCGATTTCTACCTTGTCAGTGCCGTAAAAGGTTCCCAGCCTCGCCTGCACCACAAAATGAAACTGGCCTCCACACTGGCCATCCTTCTGGTCTTGCTTCTCTGCTTGACTACGTGGATCGGCAACACCCCCGCATGGACTGCCGTCTGCGGGATCGCGATTGCCATGATCATGATTCTAACTCGCTGTGTTTCAACGTCCGAAGCTCGCAGCGCGATTGATGTCCAAATGTTATTGACGATTGTCGGCGCACTCGGCTTGGGACGCGCGCTGACGACCAGCGGTGCCGCACAAGCGATCGCATCGTCGCTGACGGGTCTGTTTGGTGCCGACCCGATGCTGCTGTTGCTGGTTGTTTACATCATGACGCTTGTATTTACCGAGGCAATTACCAACAATGCGGTTGCCGCCATGTTGTTACCCGTTGCAATCGCCGTCGCGTGGGAAGGCCACTACAATCCCCGCCCATTTATCATCGCAATCACACTTGGTGCTTCCCTTTCCTTTCTGACACCGATTGGCTATCAGACAAATCTGATGGTCATGGGCCCCGGCGGCTATCGGCCGGCCGACTTTCTGCGGTGCGGCATTCCGCTGACGCTGCTTGTGATGCTGACCGCCATGCTGCTGATCCCGGCCATCTGGACGTTTTAGGGCCGGCGAATCAATTATTGTCGCGTTTACTGGGGGGCGTTCGGGCGGCGATCCTCCTTTAGCTGCGAGCTAAAAAGAATGTGATGAAAACCCCCTTTCCGCTCCCTCCCCGCCGCCTTTGGCGGCGGGGAGGGAGCGGCCGTCGGCATGACATGCCGGCCTTAGCTCAATAGACTCGCTCACCAACGGCACAAGGCCGTTGGGGTCGATCAGCCGAAA
>JAJSAJ010000137.1 GCA_024274855.1 Planctomycetota bacterium
AACGGCCTTTGTGCCGTTGGTGAGCGAGTCTATTGAGCTAAGAGCGGCATGTCATGCCAACCCCCGCTCCCTCCCCGCCGCCTTTGGCGGCGGGGAGGGATGTGACGATCTTTTGAAAATAGTGCGATGGAACTTATTTCGTCAAGCAACGCCCCCACACACATCTGATCCTTTCTTCCTAGTTTTTCTGCAACGAATCATTCTGCCTCCTCCTCCTCCGCCGCCGCCGTTCGCTATCCAACATGAATCAAACAACTCGAATTTCGCCGAACCTGGTCAGCACGATCATCCCGGTCCACAACCGGCCGGAGATGCTGCGCGCGGCGGTCGCCAGTGTCCTGGCGCAGACGTACCGGCCGATCGAGATCGTGATTGTCGACGATGGTTCCACAGACAGCACGCCGTTGGTCGGGTTGAACTTGGTTGAGGCCCATCCGCAGGTGGTTCGCTTTACGCGTCAGGAGAACAACGGTCCGGGGCCGGCTCGGGAACGAGGCCGCTCGGTCGCTTCGGGCCAGTTCATTCAGTATCTGGACAGCGATGACCGGCTGTTGCCGAACAAATTCACGGACCAGGTTGCCGCCTTGGCCGCTCGGCCCGACTGCGGGATCGCCTACGGGTTGACTCGGCTGGTCGATCCCGCGGGCAAGGTGCTGGCCGCGCCGTTCAAATGGACCGCTCGCGAGATCCCCGAGCTGTTTCCCGGGCTGCTTGTCGATCGGTGGTGGTGCACGCACACGCCGCTGTATCGTCGTGACGTAACCGATCGGATCGGACCCTGGTGCGACATGCGTTGGTCGCAGGACTGGGAGTACGATGCCAGGGCGGCTGCGATGAACGTTCAGCTTATCAGCTGTGGAACGTATGTCAGCGAGCATGTACATCATGCGGGCCAGCGTCAGACGTCGGGAGCGGCATGGACGACCGACCCGGTGCGGTTGAGGAACCGAGTGGCATTGCTGACGGCATTGTGGCAGAACGCTCAGCAGGCGGGCGTTGCCGAGGATGTACCCGAGCGGCAGCATTTCGCTCGATGGAGTTTTTCGATCGCACGGCAATGTGCCGCTCAGGGTATGAAACACGAAACGGATGCCTGTCTGGCGTTTGCGGAGGCCGCAGCGGGTAGCGGCCCGGGGCGTAAGGGCATCGGTCCGTTCCGTGCGGTGGCGTCGGCCGTGGGCGTTCGGACTGCAGGCCGGCTGTTTCGAACGGCTGAGCGTCTGAAGCAAGGCGGTGGCGCGGCGACGATGGACCAATCGTTTTCCACGCCATCCGCCAAGACGAGGGAAAGGGGGCAGAAATATTAGTTGCAGAAATATTTGGGCGAGGGGGGGGGAACGAGCGAGGCAACCACGTTCGTCTGGGTGCTTCTGTCGCTTTTTCCTCAGTGTTCTCGGTGTCTCTGTGGTTCGTTATTCCGGCTCGGCGGGAGCCTCGCCCTCCCGTTGGCCAAGCTACCGATCACTGTCCTTTCTGTTCTTATTTTCCTGCCCTCTGTTTTCCTGCGAACTCTGACACGCGAACATGGACCTAGACAATACAGACTCACCTCGGGTATCGGTCGTCATGGGCGTCTACAACGACGGCCGGCGAGCGGTCGCGTCGATCGACAGCATTCTGGGCCAGACGTTCACGGACTTCGAGTTGATCGTTGTCGACGACGGCTCGACGGG
>JAJSAJ010001099.1 GCA_024274855.1 Planctomycetota bacterium
GCTGCGCTGCCTCTCTCGATGGTAAATGAGTAATGTCAAATGACTCATGATAAATCGGGCGTGTGGGAAATCGGGGAAAACTCTGGTGCTAACGCGTTGGCAGACGAAAATCCCGTGAACGCCTACCATGGTTTGTTGTTCACAAGTGATTATTTGTCGCGACCAGCCGATTGGTGGTTTGGTCCGTTACCGTAAGGCCGTCACTTCAGGACTCGAACGTGGAATCGTCTCTTCGGGACTAGGATGAATCATCATGATTAAGTCCATTTGGTTGTCCGTCGGTTTTCTGTTGGTACCCATATGCATCGTGTGGTCCGACGCACCTGAATCGCTGTTGATCGACTTGCGTGCACCGACCAACTCGGTTAGAAGGGCGACGGCGCTCAAGTTGGCTCGGTATCAAGGCCAAGCAACGGTCGATGGGTTAATCGGTGCGACACGCGACTCGGATCCGCGTGTGCAAGCCGCTGCTGCCAAGTCTCTGGGCCAGTTAAAGGACCCTCGCGCCACCGAATCCCTGGTGGCGACATTGACCAGCGGCGACACGAATGTCCGCTTCTATGCGGCGTACGCGTTGGGCTAATTGCGTGCGGTCAAATCGATCGGCCCATTGTGCAAGGCCCTGGGCGATTCACAATGGTGCGTCCGCGACCAGGCGGCGTGGGCTTTGCGGGCGATCGGCGACCCGGCAGTCGTTCCATACTTGATACGATCGCTACATTCCGACCGTGCGAATCCCGACCAAATCGGATGGATCCTGAAACAATTCAACGGAGAGGATACTGTCAAGCAGCTTGTCTCTCTGGTGGCCGCGGGTGATTCCCAGCAGCGTTACCACGCCATCCGTGTCCTTCAATCACTGCGAAATCCGAGCAGTGCCGGGGCGTTGCTCGACGCGTTACACGATTCCGATGCCCGTGTGCGCCGCGAAGCGGCTAAGTCGCTTGGTGAACTTGAGTATCGTGATGCGTTGGCCCCATTACAACAACAAATGACGCACGATGTTGATCCGGCGGCACGTCAGGCCGCCAGCCGCGCGGTGGCATGCTTGACACACCAAGACGTTCTAGCGGGATACTGGAGTTTTGATACGCCGGACGGAGACATGCTCCACGACAACACAGGGCGCGGGAATGATGGCAGCATCTCCGGGTGCCGTTATGTTGATGGCAAGTTTGGTAAGGGACTGCGGTTTGAAAACAAAGGGTTTGTCGAGCTTGGGCAGCCGGCGAATTTGGACATGGCCAATAGACCGGTGACCGTCATGGCATGGATCCGGACCGAGACACCCAACGGCGTTGTGGTAGCACGCGGCGGCAAGTTCTGTGGATTCTCTCTTTACATCAAGGATGGCCTGGCCAAGTTTGGAATACATTGCCTTCAAAATGGACCGTCTTATATTGTCGCCGGAAAACGGCCCTTGAGCTCGCAATGGACCCACTTGGCAGGCGTTGTGCATCGGGACCGCATCGAGTTGTACGTTGACGGCAAACTGGCCAACCAGACAAAAACAGACGGTTACATCCCGGGGAACTGCGGGCAGGGAATGGAAATCGGCTATGATGTGTCAAACAGTCCGGCAGAAATTATTGACTATTTTCAAGGTGTAATCGACGAAGTTCGGTTCTATCAGGCCGCTTTGTCCGCACAGGACATCACGGCAGCTATGCACCTTTCGCGAGACGGCTGACCGAGTGTTCACGAGAATAGACCAGTCGGAACCGTAGCCGTTCACGCCGCTGGGGTCTGACCCCTTGGAGTTACGCGAAACCGACCCCAACGTTGCAGAAAACCCAATGTACGGTCATTTGTATGCAATCAGAAGATCGAGAAACAACCATGCGAACAACCATGCAATGCGGTCGCCGTCTCTTTCTTGGAGTCCTTTGGACTTTCGTCACATGTCTGGTCATGTCCGACGGGAAACCAAGCCAGGCTGGCGAGACCGTTTCGAGCGACGGCCCGATGCTCAAGATGGCTCAGCGTGTAATCAGCCAGTCAGGGCTTTCCGGCGGCATCTGTTTGTTGGCTGGAAAACCGCGTGTCGACCTTGCGATTGCGATTGCCAGGCAAGGTCCATTTACCGTTCGCTGTCTTTGCCTCGAGAGGCAGGAGTGTGATCGTTTGCGCAAGGCGATCCGCGCCAAGCATCTGTATGGAACTGTTTCGGCCGACACTTTTTTGCCGGGGCATTTGCCCGTAACGGATAACCTGATCAATCTTCTGATTGTCGAGCCGTTTGACGCGTTAGCGGCCGCTGGAATGACCACCGAAGAATTGCAACGGGTCGTGGCGCCGTTGGGGACTGTCTACATCGGCATACCGAGCGACGATCGTGGTGACCATGCCTGGCAACAACAGCTCAAGCAGCCAACCGGCAATAGCCAATGGGTTGAAGACCCGTCAAGTCCCGCGGCTGGACGCTGGTTGCATTGGACCAAACCCTGGCCGGCTGCGATTGATTCCTGGACACACTATTTGCACGGAGCGGACGGGAACCCGGTCGCCCAGGATCATGTGGTCGGTCCACCAAAACACTATCAGTGGGTTTCCGGTCCGAACTGGCTGCAATCGCACGAGACCGATTCGAGTATCAGTACGATGGTTACGTCGGGAGGCCGGCTTTTCTACATCATGAATGAAGTACCGGCCAGTCTTGCCGGTCCGAAATCTCCACCCGATAGATGGTATCTGGAAGCAAAGGATGCGTTTAACGGCGTTTCGCTTTGGAAGGTGCCGATCCGCCGGTGGGGATGGCGCGAGTGGAAGAACTCGTGGTTCACCCACCGGCCGGGCGACTTCCCGTTAAACATTCGCAAGCGATTGGTTGCGATAGGCGATTATCTCTATGTGACGCTCGGTTACCGAGCTCCCGTGTCGCAGCTGGACGCGAGGACAGGTCGAATTCTGCAAACGTATGACGGAACCGAAGGTGCCGGCGAACTGCTTGTCCATGGCCAGACATTGGTCGTCGCGGTTGTTCAAGACGGACTTGCCCGCGTCATGGGAATCGCAACGGCTACCGGTGAGACGCTGTGGACGACAAAGTCCGCCTATCGCGGAACGACAGTCGACTACATTCGTTGGAATCGCAGTCCGCCCGGTTTTCGGCGTCCCGAATTGGATCCGGCGTTGAATATCGCGACCGACGGCAAACGCATTGCATTGATTGACGGGCCGGATCTGGTGGGCATCGACTTTGCCACGGGCGATGCGCTGTGGCGAACACGCTTCCCATCGACCAAGCAAGACGGCAACGCGGGCGGCATCCATGCGAAAGACAGCTTATGGAACGGGACCATGATCATTAGTCATGGGGTCGTGATTCACGCCAGCCCGACCAGATTGGCCGCATTTTCGAGCGAGACGGGCAAGCAGCTTTGGGCTCAACCTAAATCCTATATCGGCCATCTATGGTACGAATGGAAAGACGTCTTTGTTGTTGGCGATCTGGTATGGACTTGGGGAGCGGATCTGGAACGTGGTTTCATTCAGCTAAACCGCCACGAGAAACAGCGCGAGGCGTGGCCTCGTACGGCGGACGGCTATGATATCCGAACTGGAACACTCCAGAAGCAGGTCGAACTTGGCCCGACGGTCAAGGCAAATCACCACCACCGCTGCTACCGAAACAAGGCAACCGTGCGTTATATTCTGGCCAGCCGGCGCGGATCGGAATTCGTCGATCTGGCCGGGGGCCCGCATTCGATCAACAACTGGGTGCGAGGCACCTGCCATGTCGGCATGATGCCGGCCAATGGACTGCAATATGTCCCGCCCCATCCATGCGCATGTTATCGCGAGGAAACAATCAACGGAATGAATGTGCTGGCATCCGCCATCCATTCGGACGCGTCCGCGAAGCCGGAAGAGACTCTGGTGGCGAAGACGTCACGTGTCGAACGTGGGCCGGCCTTCGGCTGGCAGCCTGATCCGCAAGGATCTGAGTCGGGGTCGACGGGGTCGACGGGGTCGATGCGTGAGTCATGGCCTACTTTTCGGCACGATGCCGCACGGACCGGCGCGACCGACACGCGGTTGCCCGACAAGATGGCACGACTCTGGCGTTGCTCGATCGGACGTCGTCTCTCAGCACCGATCGTCGCGGCGGGACGGCTGTTTGCCAGCGCCATTGACCAGCACCACCTGTTCAGCATCGACGTCCAGGATGGCACGATCGCATGGAGCTTTCCGGCTGGTGCGCGCATCGATTCGCCTCCGACGTACGATCATGGCTTCATCTTCTTCGGTTCCGCGGACGGATATGTCTATTGTGTGCGAGCCCATGACGGCGTGTTGGCTTGGCGTTTTCGCGCGGCTCCAGCAAGTCGCATGATCGGTGCCGACGGCCAATTGGAATCCGCATGGCCGGTCTCGGGAAGTGTTTTGATCGATGAGGGCAAGGTCTATTGTGTCGCCGGGCGAACCTCGCATCTGGATGGCGGACTTTATCTCTACGCACTTGATACCGCGACAGGAGCAATCGTACATCAACAGCATCTTCAGGGTCCCGAGTTCAATTCGTCCGATATCAGTGAGAACTACAAGCTGCCGACCGGCACACTGCCCGATATCCTGGCCAGTGACGGCCGGAAAATCTACATGCGCACACGGGCGTTCGACATGGAATTGAACCGTCGAGCAGGCAAGCCGGAATTGCAAACGGCGGCCGGGTTCCTGGATGCCAGTTATTTCAAACGCATGCCATGGAAATATCAGGGGGACTATGGGCGCATGCTGGTCCACGACAAACGGTCGGTCTACTACGTGCGCATGTTCGACTCGTTGCGAGGGCTGGATCCGAGCGTCTACTTCACGCCGGGCCGTAAAGGGTACTTGCTATTCACCAAGAGTCGTGACTGGAAGAAGGCCGGTTGGCGTATCCGCGTACCGGTTCGAATCCAAGCGATGTTGATTGCAGGCAATCGGCTGGCGATTTCGGGCATGCCGGACGTGGTTGATCCCAAGGACCCTTGGGGCGCCTTTGAAGGACGGCGTGGCGGGCGTCTGTTAGTGCTCAACAGGTCGACTGGCGAAACGGTGTGGCAATACGACCTGGCATCGCCGCCGGTCTTTAATGGAATTGCAGCCGCCGAGGGCCGTCTTTACGTAACGGAGCAGGACGGCAGCATTGCCTGTTTTGGCGGACCGTAACCCAGCAGTTCGAGGCGGGAAGTGGCGTGTCACGAGTGTTTGGCTGGGCAGCGTCATGTTGTTCCTCGCTTCAAGCCATTCACGCCCGAGCAGCTCCAAAACACTGGATGTCGGATATCAACTCGGGCATTCCCGGCCTTGATCGCAATCCGGTCCAGCAGCAGGCAAACAGGTCCCGGCTGCAGTTCCAAACCTCTTGTAGCGTCCGGGATTACGCCATGTCCCGCTCGGCAAGCGGGACCTACCTGGACCACCTTACGATCAACTCGGGCATTCCCTTTCCCACGCTAATAGCCATTTCATCCGTCTGCTTTCGGATGTTCTTGGCGGCGAGAAAGAAAGGGAAATTACGAATCCGGGATGAAAACGGTAAATCGTCGGTATTTCGTCTGGATTCTTCTTCAGCGGGACGGTGAAAATCGAAGGCATCTCCTTCCCGATCCTCGGCTCGATATCGTACAATTGGTCGCTTCGAGTTTGCACATCGAGCATGCCGTTTTCGTGACGGACTGAAATACACTTTTTCACGATGGATCGTGTTTCATGACAACAAGCAAGCCGTTTACACATCTACACTGCCACAGCCACTACAGTCTTCTGGACGGTGCCGGTTCAATCGATCGGTTGGTCCAACTAGCTAAAGACCACGGGATGGACTCGCTGGCGCTGACCGATCACGGGAACCTGCACGGCGCGTTGGAATTCTACCGCAAGGCGAACAGTGCGGGCATCAAGCCGATCATTGGCTATGAGGCATACATTGCACCGACCAGTCGATTTGACAAGGGTGCCGGCAACATGCGTGATGCCAGTTATCACTTGACGCTACTGGCCCAGAATCGGACGGGGTTCCAGAACCTGTTGAAGATGGCATCGGCGGCCTATCTGGAAGGATTCTATTTCAAGCCGCGAATCGACAAGGCGTTGCTTGAATCATGCAATGAGGGCATCATTTGTCTGAGTGGTTGTGCTTCGAGCGAGTTCAATCGAGCGTTATTACGAGGGCATGGAACGGAAGAGGCGATGCGCGAGGCGGTTTCGATAGCCGAGTGGTTCCAGAACTTATTTGGCGACCGCTACTTTGTCGAGATCATGAACAACGGGCTCGACATTCAGCGCATCGCGATGGAGGGAGCGATCGAAGTGGCCGATCGCGTCGGGCTGCCCTTGGTAGCAACCTGTGATACGCATTATGTCGATCGATGCGATGCGGAAGCTCAAGACGTGATGTTGTGCATCAACACGGGCAAGTATCGAACCGACACGAACCGCATGCGCATGGACGGCAACGAGTACTATCTGCGCAGTCCCGAGGAAATGTACTCGATGTTTCCCGGCCACGAAGAGGCGGTTGCATGCAGCCAGCGTATTGCGTACTCTGTCGAGCTCGAGTTGGAACTTGGCCAACGGCATTTTCCAACCTACCCGCTTCCGAAGGACCGGACAGCGGCCGATTTTCTTCTGGAGCTTTGCGAGCAGGGTTTGAAGGAGCGATACGCGGACGATCCCGAGATGTACCGCGACGGCGAACTGACTGATGTCGTGCGAAAGCGTCTGGACCGCGAGCTGGGGGTGATCAACAAGCTGGGATTTGCCAACTACTTCCTGATCGTCTGGGACTTTGTGCGCGAGGCTCGGCAGCAAAGCGTTCCGACAACAGCTCGTGGCAGCGGTGTCGGCGCGCTCGTCTGCTATGCACTCTATCTCAGCCATGTGTGTCCCTTGAAGTATGACTTGCTGTTTGAGCGGTTTCTGGACGAGAGTCGCTTGGAAGCTCCCGATATCGACATCGACTTTTGCAAGGAGCGTCGTGCCGACATCATTCGGTACGTCAAAGAGAAGTACGGCGAGCAGAATGTAGCTCAGATCGGCACGTTCGGCACGCTTGCCGCTCGCGCGGCGATTAAGGACGTCGGCCGCGCACTCGGAATTCCGTTGGCCCGCGTCAATCAGATCACGTCGATGGTCCCGGACGAGCTGAAGATCACATTGCCAAAGGCACTTGAGAAAAATGCGGAGCTGAAAGGCATTTACGATACGGACGGCGAGATTCACGAGCTGTTGGACTTGGCGATGAGCATCGAAGGCTTGGCCCGGAACGTCGGTACGCACGCCGCGGCGGTGGTGATCGCGGACCGGCCCCTTACCGATTACGTGCCGCTCTGTCGCGTCACGGGCAAGGAGGACATCATTACGCAATGGTCGATGAATGATGTCGAAGCCGCCGGGCTGCTGAAGATGGATTTCCTCGGATTGCGAAACTTGACAATTCTGCGCAAAGCGGTCGACATGATCGAGCAGACGACGGGCGAACGGATCGATCCCCAAGACTTCTCGCTCGAGGACCACGCAACCTTTGCACTCTTGTGTCGTGGAGAAACGAAGGGGGTATTCCAGTTGGAAAGCGGAGGGATCCGTGATCTGTTGCAGCGCATGAAGCCCGACCATTTTCGCGATATCATCGCGACCAACGCTCTCTATCGTCCCGGCCCCCTGGAAGGCGGAATGGTCGACGATTACATCGAAGTCAAACATGGTCGCAAGAAACCTGAGTATAAGCACGAGGTGCTCAAGGATATTCTGGAAGAGACGCATGGCGTGATGGTTTATCAGGAACAAGTCATGCGCATCCTGAACCGCCTTGGCGGGATCCGGCTGGCCGAAGCCTATACGTGCATTAAAGCGATTAGCAAGAAAAAGCAGGCGATCATCGATCGTAATCGCGATCAGTTCATCGAAGGCTCCGTCGAAAAAGGACTCAAGAAACCCGATGCGGAAGACATCTGGGAACTGATTACCAAGTTCGCCGGATACGGATTCAACAAGAGCCATTCCACAGCTTATGCCTTGATCGCATACCAGACCGCTTATCTGAAGGCCCATTATCCGGTCGAGTTCATGGCAGCCCTGCTGTCGGGCGATATTCCCGGCCGCAACTTCACGCGGAAAGATTCGCTCGTCGAACACCTGGAAGACTGTCATCGAATGGAGATCGACGTTGTTCCGCCGGACGTCAATTCCTCGAAAGCCGACTTTTCCGTCAACGAGGGGAAAATCTATTTTGGCCTGTCGGCCGTCAAAGGATGCGGTGGGGCGACCGCCGATGCAATCACTGCTTCACGCGAGAAAGATGGACCATTTCGAGACCTGTTCGACTTTTGTGAACGCGTTGACCCGAGTGCGTGTAGCCGATCCGCAATCGAGACACTGGTGAAGGCCGGCGCCTTTGACTCACTCGGTGCCCATCGATCCCAATTGATGGCGGTGATTGATCGAGCCATGCAGTCGGGAGCCGCCGCATTGGCCGATCGCCGCAGTGGCCAGAAATCGCTGTTCGGGGATGTGGACGATGAAGAAGAAGTCATTGAAGCCGCATTGCCCGATTGCCCCGAACTCGACCAACGCGAACGGCTTATTATGGAAAAGGAAGTCCTGGGATTCTATTTGAGTAGCCATCCGTTGGCCGAATATGAACGTGTCCTGGCGACCTTCTGTTCCCACACCACGGGTAATGTGGGCAACGTATCCCACCGAACGGAAGTGATCATGGGAGGAATGCTCTCCTCGATTAAAATGGCCCATGTCCGAAAAATCCGTCCCGGAGCGACCGCGACAAAGTACGCGAACTTTGACCTGGAAGACAAGGCCGGTTCGATTCGGTGTATCCTATGGCCGGATGACTTCTTGAAATACGGCGAATTGGTCAAGCCGGATTCCATTGTGATAGCACGGGGAGCCGTCGACCGCCGCGGTGGAGACGAAGCAAACTTGATCGTCAATGAATTGATCCCGATCGACCAACTCGATCAACGCTACACCAGTGGTATCGTAATTCGAATCGATCAGCGCAACCATTCCGCGGATATCTTCTCGAAAATCCGTGAGATTGTCCGAGGCTATCCGGGGAATCGCGAGTTGCAGTTAGTCCTTTGGTTGGAAGACGGTACACGGGTCCATCTGAAATCCGAACGTTTTCGAGTGGACGTACAGACCGAGTTACGGCGGCGTATTGATGATCTGTTGGGACCGGGAAAACTCCAACTTGTGTTGTCGCCACCCAAGCCAAGCAACGGGAACGGAAACGGAAAC
>JAJSAJ010001100.1 GCA_024274855.1 Planctomycetota bacterium
CACGTTCATACGGTGGCGCCCTCGGAACGGAATCTGTCCGGTGTCGGCGTCATCCTGAGTAACTGGCTCGGATGGACTCTGGCCAGCGAACTAGGTATTAAACCGGACATGGTGGCCGGCCAGAGTTTTGGGGATCTTGTCGCACTCGCGGTTGCGGGAACCGTCGATTTTGATACCGTGGTGCGTCCGAGCGTCTGGCGGACATTGCTCGACCCGGAAACGCTACAGATTCCCGGACGTATGGCGTTTCTGATGATTGACCAGGCACGGGTCGAGCAGCTGATTATCGGACACGACGAAGTCGCCGTCGCAGCCTATGTGTCTCCCGAGCAAGTCTTGCTCGGCGGAAGCACGGACGGCATTCAAGCCGTTGTCGATCTGGCGCGCCGACAAGGCATCATGGCAATAGCACTCCCGTACGTCCCCGCACATACCTCACGCATGAGCCATTTGCGAGCCCGGAGCGTCGGCCAGCGTCTCACGAAACTTCGCCCCCCAAATCTGCCCGTCTATTCCTCGATCTCCGGCGACCGGTTTCCCGACGACCAGCAGAGCATTCGCGACCTGGTCACCGCAAATCTCGACCAACCACTCCACTTCTGGGAAACGAATCAGAAAATGGTTCGCGATGGAGCCCGAGTTTTCATCCAGGCAGGCTGCGGCAGTCTCGCCGGGAACGTCAAAGCCGGCCTGCCGGAAAGCGACGTCGTGGCAATCGACATCGACAACGATACTCGAGATCCAATCACGCAACTCAATCTCTTGGTCGGTACCCTGTTCACCTCTGGCATCCGCTTTGATCCGTCACTTCTGTTTCGCCACAGAACCGTGCGCCGACTCGCTCTCGACCAACCGCAAGTCGATCGGCCGGCACCACCTGAACACGTTCACCTGGCACTCGAATGGTTGAACGCACCGGCTCTCGGCCCGACTCCTGAGCCGAAGACATCGCAGAACAGCCCGACAACAGACCATCAGGAACCTGACCGCCTGGACGCGGAACCGCCTCAACTCCCCTTCACCGGCCACGTGGAGCGTTTTGTTCCCGGACAAGAACTGTCGATAACGCGTACCTTTCACCTTGAGGAAGACCTCTATCTTCAGGACCACTGCTTTGTCAACGCGGTTGGTATCAAACCGATCGACCAGTGCTTGCCGGTCCTCCCGATGGTCATGACCATGGAGCTGGTGGCGGAGACGTCAGCCTATCTCGCACCTGGACTAGGTCTGATCGGCTTCGAGAAAATGAGAGCCATGCATTGGATCTGGCTCGAGGACGTTCCGTCCGTCGAGGTTCGTGTCGAAGCACGCATTCCAGATGGTAACCGGTCCGATACAACGCACCGTGTTGAGGCTCGAGTATTCTGTGCGGACGAGTTGTGTGCCACGGCAACCGTACTATTCGACGGCCAGTACCGACAAGACGTGGACCTGACGTTTTCTCCGATTGGAGTGCAGACGGCGTGGCCGTGCAACCAGCAGCAACTGTATCGCGAAGGGTATACATTCCACGGCCCACGATTCCAGTCGGTTACCGAGTTTGGCGAGCTCGGCGAAAACGGACTGACCGGAACACTCACGACACTCTCTCGCCACGACCTGTTTGCCTCAGTTCGCAATCCTGAACTGTTGACCGATCCCCCAGTCATTGACGGCATCGGCCAACTCGTTGGCTGCTGGGCACAAGCACACAATTGCCATGTGCTGCCAATCGGCCTGGAACAACTTGAACTCTATCGCCCTTCACCAAAACCAGGCGTTCCGGTTCCGGTTCGCATCCAGATCACACGATTTGACCGAAAAGCCCATATCATCACGGCCGATATCGAGGTTCAGGACGGCGAGGGATTTGTCTGGATGCGCATTCGCGGCTGGTCCGACATCATCCTGCCACATTCTCAACGCATGATGGACGTACAGCGGTTGCCCGCCCACTATACGGTATCGCAACAGGTTACGATCCCTGGACTCCCAAGCGACGGCGTGATTACGCAGATCAACGTCAATGAGTTGAATCAGGGTAACCTCCAGTGGATCTCGCGTCTATTTCTGACTGCCAATGAACTTAAGCCGTTTGCAACGATGACAACACGTCGTCAGAAAGAGTATCTGGCCGGCCGCATCGCTGTGAAAGACGCAGTCCGACTCTGGCTACACAAGAGACCGGATTTCAGACCACTTCATCCAGCTGAACTTCAAGTCTCGGTGAACGATCTCGGCGCGCCTCGTGTCGATCCGGTTTCCGGCATCGCTCAAATACCTCAAGTCAGCATCGCGCATTCCCACGACACGGCAATTGCCATCGCCGCGACCGAACCATGCGGCATCGACATCGAAAGCACATCGGAAAGCAACGCCCAGCAACTTCTCAGCCGGTTTGCTTCGCCAGCGGAACGGAGACTCCTGGAACCGGTACTCCAGTCCCAACCGAACGAAGCGTGGGCCACACGACTATGGTGCGCCAAGGAAGCCACGGCAAAAGCACTCGGGCTTGGCCTGCAAGGTCGCCCCATGCAATTCGAACTGACCGAGGTCGCCACCGACGGGACCGTTCGGATCCATTACCAACCAGATCATCGCCAGCTCGCAGTCTTCACGCGGCGGGATCAAAACGGGGTCGTTGCACTGGCAATACCCGAAACAACCACGTCCCAATAACGAATCTGCGGATCACAAGTACCAACAACTCGTGGCTTTGCTTAAGAAAAGGGTCGGCCCACGCATGGCAAAGCAGCCCCACGGATACCGTCAGACTGGCCAGTTGAGAAGCTCGTCTTGACGGGGCGGGACGTTCTTCCGCTTTTTCTGCCGTAAGGAAAACAGTGCAAAGTGCAAAAATCAAAATGACGAAACGGCCTGCCTCTTTCGCTGGGCTTTCTTGTCTTTCCGGCACATTGTTCACTTTTCATTTTTCACTTTTCATTTTTCACTTTTCATTTTTCACGTTGCATTTTACGTAACACTTTAGCCAAATGGAGGAGAACGGTTCTCAAGGGACCCCCATGGGCTTGTCCCATGGGTGAATAAGTTTCGTCAGCTAACGCGATGTGGTGAAATGCCCCTTCCCCGCTCGCTCCCCGCCGCCAAAAGCGGCGGGGAGCGAGCGGGGTCTTTGGAGTAACATGTTCCTCTTTAGCTCAATAGACTCGCTCACCAACGGCACAAGGCCGTTGGGGTCGATCAACCGAAAAAACAGCAGTGAGATACAAATACGACTGCAGACGGCTAAAGTGTTACCATTTTACATTCTTTTCGCCCCTTCCCTACTGGCAAGCTGGGCGGGCAGAAAAACGCCACCAAATCAAGGGCGCTCAACGCATAGACAACGGGCTGCCACGCAAAGTGACAGCCCGTTGTTTGCAGATAACCGGCTTCTGGCTGACGATCGCCAGAACCGGCCAGCTGTTCACTCACAGCCGTTTTAGAACTCGTCTTGGAGTATTTCCGAACCGTTCTTCGTACCCAAGGCACCCCAAACTCCGTACGGGCTGGTTCCTGGAATCTGGTTGGGGATATGAACGCACGGATCTTCGAGCTTGGGATCTCGACACGCAAGAACACCCGTATTGATTGTCTCGGAGATGAACCGAACCGAGCCATCAGCCAATGCCGCATTCACACCGCCCGGATGGTAACTGTCCGGCGGGTGTATCCCCCAGTTCCAGTTGCCTCGAGCGTTTTGGCAGTTTGGCGAGTTCGGGGACAAGACCGTGTTAAACCCGGAGTTGCAGACGTAACCGGCATACAAAGTGTAACCACGGTACTGCGAACCGATCGGTGTGAGCAGTGTGCCTTGTGGACCTTTGTGTGCCAGGCAAGTCAGAGGGCCGCCATCAGCTTGCATCCCAGTCTGTAGAGCCGTGCAACCATGCAGCTTCACGCAGGCCGTTCCCGATCTCGGAAAAATGGCGTTCTCGCTCAGCATAATTGTATTGCTGGTCCCGTCCTTGATGTCACG
>JAJSAJ010001101.1 GCA_024274855.1 Planctomycetota bacterium
GCCGCCACTTGAATTGCTCGGGCCACAAACGATGCACGGATGCCAGAATGGCTGTTGCCACCCTGTACGACAACAGTGCACGCCGGTCCGTGACGTGTAGAAACAATCCCCGGCACGTCCGCCCTTTCCATTTCTGGAACGTCGGTTCAAAACAGACCGGTCGAAACTGAACGCCTGGCAGTGCGAACACCCTCAACGCGTTGAGCAAGCGGACAGGATCAATGAACGGCGCACCAAATAACTCGAACGGCGTTGTCGTCCCTCGCCCCTCTGACAACTCTGTTCCCTCCAACAGTACTTGACCTGGATAGAAATCAACTCCTTCCATACGAGGCAAATTGGGGGATGGCCCAACCCAACTTCGGCCAGTGTCGTTCCAATTCATGTCGCGGTACCACCCATGCATTGTCACGACATGCAGGTCCGCATCGATTTCCATCGCATGATTCAAATAGCGAGCCATCTCGCCGAGCGTCAGACCGTGCCGCATGGGAATCGAATGCAGACCGACAAAGCTGCGAAAGTCGGGCTCTAATAAGGGGCCTTCGACGACCGTTCCACCAATAGGATTGGGGCGATCCAAGACAACAACCGAGACGCCAGATTCGGAACACGCCTGAAGACAATAGGCAAGTGTCCAGATGAACGTGTAGACACGTGTACCAACACTCTGGAGATCGATAACCAGGCAGTCGAGCCCCTGCAACATTTCCGGAGTCGGCCTACGATGCTCGCCATAAAGACTGAATACGGGAACGTTCAACACGGGATCCATATCGTGTGGCGTCTCCACCATGTTGTCCTGCTGCAGACCCCAAAATCCGTGCTGCGGACCGAACAAAGCGTGTAGTTGACCCGGAAATCGCGAGTTGAGCAGAATGTGGCTGTATTGGTAATTCCGATCAACCGAAGCCTGATTCATCAGTAAACCAAACCGAGCACGATTGAGGATCGCCGGGGGATTGGTCAGACACCGCTCCAGTCCAATGGCCACTGGCTTACTCATAGAATGCTGTTTGCCAAAACTCACCGTTTTCCATGAGCCTCCGTCGCTTGCGAGAAGTCAGCATGATCAACTGATTGACCAAATAACGTAGCCATTCACGCCGCTGGGGTCTGACGCAAATTTCGACGGAGAAAGCGTTTCTTTACGCGAACACATTTGTCGCCGAAAATGGGGCTGACCCCTTGGAAGCAAACCGGCGGCCTACATTCCGTGAACGGTTACCAAATAGCACATGGGCCGCCGGCCTCCAACCGCCCGAATCGTGCAAGCTCAAGCCTCACTGTGACGTCAGTAAACCGAGTCCAGAACCGTGCCTGAACGCAAGCGTGCTTTCACGCGTCAGCTCGGATACCGGCCGAACATAAACGTCGATATTTTCCGCCCACCGGACGTACATCACTAGCGCCCGGCTTTTTCTTTAACGGGTTGCTCTTTCAGGCGTTGTTGATAGGTCGGTTTAGAAAACTGAACGTCCAACTGTTTGGTCAGCATTTTGACAAGCGATCGATTCGCATCGAGTCCGGCGGTATTAACGTTCTCCGCGGGGTCTTCTTGCGGCTAGACGGTCGATGTTCGGACTCTTGATTTGGGTCGCACCATAGCAACCGAGCTCGGGCCTCAAGTCATCTGAAGCAATAAACAGTACATTGGGCCGTTCCGCTGCGAGGCAGATGGCGGGACGATACCAACCAATAAGAATCAACATCAACAGGATTGCGTTGCGAACGCACATGATCAGACTCCTTCAAGTGGCGTGTCAATGCTCAGCTAACCGTTCACGGCATCGCGGCTGGAAGCGGAGTTCTCCATCATAACGCGATCAGACGCACCATGCCACTAAGCGTGTGCAACAAGACCGTCCGCGTGGAACGTGGCGATTGGCAAGCGTCCCACCTTCCATCTATTTATTCGTAGACGCGAATCTCACAGATTCTGGCTTCAGCGATGCCGTTTGTGGCCAGCACATTGATGCGCAATGCGGTGGCAAGAACCGGCGGCTCGATCCGATGAACCCGTCGCCGTTGATGGTTCCCCTGCACTCTCATCTCATGGGTCCACCGCGTGCCGTTTCGGAGCTGGATCACGTAGTCACGAACCGTCTCCTCCTGAGGGCGGCCCCACTGCATTTTTTCGGCATAGCCGTCGTGGTGGGTTAACGTCAGATGCCGATGTAGCCCAGTGTCAAAAACCAGCTGAATCAATCCGACGGCAACCGGACATTCCCACTCCAATTGGATCCAGGCCGGCAAAGGAACCGCGGGGTTCGACATCCAACGGTGCGTTCCCGCTTCGACTCGTGCCGGCGGTGCGCCGCACGGGCCGTGAACGCTCCGGGTCTGGCCGTCGATAACCTGCTCTGCAGCACCCTGTTTTGCCTGGCTGCTTGCACTGACGCGGGCATCGCGGGCCAGATCTTCGGGATCGGTGTTTTGAACACCAATTAGGAACGCATCATCACGCAGTAGACGCTGTTGGATCTCGTGCATGATTGTCGCATTGCACGCTGCATCCGCCGGAAGCAGACCACGCGAGAATGCCAGCGCCGCAGCTGTCCCGACCCCCTGTCCGATCGCGGCACAGGTGGCCATCACGCGAGTCGATGAAAAGGCCACATGCGTGGCCGATATATTGCGTCCGGCAAACATCAGATTCACAACGTCTCGTGAGATGCAACTTGAAAGCGAAATGTCGTAAAGATGAGGTACCGGGTGCTGGTGACAAGGCGCCAACTCCGCAGCATCAATACCAGCCGGAGGATGAAGGTCCAAAGGCCAGCCGCCATACGCAATGGCATCGGAGGCCTGTCGTGACATTGCAATGTCATCTTGTGTCAGAACATGAAGACCCCGGAACCGGCGACTCTCCCGTTTACCCGGTACGAAACCGAACCAATCGAGTGCCCAATGCGCCGCGTCAAACGGATCATCCCACTCCGAGACACCAGGCGGCCCGTTTTTTATGTGATCCCAAATCCCCATAACGATTGGAAGCAAATGGTCACGAATCTGCTCGTTGTTTTTGATCGTGTCGGTCAGACCACCCGATTCGACCCACCAGAAACCATACTCCAACGAGGGACGTTCTTCGCCGGGAGTGGCGTAGAGACGCTTTCGCAGTTGTTCTCGAGTGAACCGGCGCGACCAGCTTGGGGCGACAAACGGCATCGGCCGATCGTGCCGCCGGGCGGTCAGCAGAATGCTGGAACCGAGCCGCCCAGGGTCCGCCGTTGCCGGAGCCAAAGACTCATTAAAGTCACTCGCCCCTTCGCGACCTTCCATGAACGAAGCCCCCGACTCGGCGCCGATCCGCCCATCGCCCGTGCAATCGACAACCAAAGTCGGGCGAATGCGGAACTGATCTTCCGTGCCTGGCCGTTGTGCCATGACCTCGGTAATCACGGCGTCGGAGGTGACAACGTCCGTGACGAACGTATTCAGCATCAAACGCAGGTTCGGTTCGGCCCGGCACGTCTCGTAGAGAATCAGATCAAACATCGAAGCCGACCGTTGAGGATTTCGGACCGACGATTCCAACCGAATCTGTTCGATAATCCCACCTTCACGAGGCTCGGTCACGAGTGGTTCGCCGCGATCGAGCGAACCGGAAGGACTGGCACCGACCATGTGCATCCGAACTTCGCTCGATGCGTTACCTCCCAACACCGGCCGATCCTGACACAGAATCACATCCGCCCCACAGCGGGCCGCGGCCAAAGCACAACAGACACCGGCCATCCCACCACCAGCAACCAGAACCTGACAGGTTAGTCTATGCTGATCAGTCATTGGTATCTCTCATCTGTCCAATACCGAACGTGCGACGGACGCCCACGTCCGTCGAATGAACGGACGTGGGCGTCCGTTTAACGATTTGTTTGTGGCCGAAGCCGACGTTAGGGATTGGTCAGATTCGGAGCCCATACGCCTTGGCGAATCGTCGGAATTGTCCCCGACTTGGGAAGACTGTCGGCTGCCGCCGCTCGAAGC
>JAJSAJ010000138.1 GCA_024274855.1 Planctomycetota bacterium
AAAAAACGACTGAACTCAGCACTATCGTTCGTCCGATAGTGAGAAAGCGCGGGACTATGCTATGGACCGGTAAACTAGACCGGTTAGCTTGGATTTGCGGTTACCACGGAGTGCTTTATGGGGCGTACCTACGCAGGGATTTTGGGTCCCTTATCGTTTGTCACGGTCATCGCACGTTCCATGGTTGATGGAGGAAGTGCCGAATCGGCGTTGATCGCCGCGGCACTTGCACTGTTCGTATTCGCCGGTATCGGCTATATCGTCGGCTCAATTGCGGAACGTGCCGTGATGGAAGCGATCCAAACACAATTTCGCGACCATTGGCAACCGACCGATACGACCAGCACCGCGGAGCCCGAGAAAACACGATCGACCGCTCCCAACCAGGCGGCATGATGTGCCCGGTTGTGAGCCAATCGGCTCCTGAAAAGCATGGCCCGGAGATGGAACTCAACCGTTAACTGTCATTGACGGCATTTGGATCACGGAGGACTGCATGGCCACGACCATTGCGCCGAGGAAGGGTACGCAGGAAGAAATCCTAGAGACTTGGCAAAGCTATAAAGCCGACCCCAGTCAGAAGGAACTTCGCAACAAACTGGTCGAACGATACTTGCCTTTGGTCAAGTACAACGGCGAACGCATTTGGTCGCGTCTGCCGGAGGGCGTCGAGCTGGACGACCTGATTTCCGCCGGCGTGTTTGGACTAATGGACGCGATTGACGCATTTGACCTGTCACGTGGGGTGAAGTTCGAAACGTATTGCGTGCCACGTATCCGTGGCGCCATGCTGGACGAGCTACGCACGATGGACTGGGTCCCCCGTCTGGTTCGTTCGAAAGCCAGCAAACTGGCCGAAGCGAACAAGACACTTGAGACACGACTTGGCCGTCAACCGACCGAGATCGAGTTATCCGAATACATGGGCTTGAGCGTCCAAGAGTTAGAAAAAATGATGACCGACGCAAATGCGGTCAACCTGATCAGTCTGAACAAGAAGTGGTACGAGACGGACAGCTACAAGGACGTCCGAGAGATCGATATTCTGGAAGACAAGAAAGGTGAGGATCCAACTCGCCGAATCCAGAAACACGATCTGATGCGACTCGTTACCAAGGGGCTCAATCGGAACGAGCGTCTGATTATCATTCTGTACTACTACGAAGAGCTGACAATGAAGGAGATCGGCAGCACGCTTGATCTAAGTGAAAGTCGCGTCAGCCAGATGCACAGCAGCATCGTTCAACGTCTGCAAACTCAGCTCGGAAGACGTCGCCCCGAATTTGGTACCTGACCAGGCGGGCCAACATTCACGTGGGCACGAGCACGCGGCTTGCCGAGAATTGGTCGTCGAGGTTATCGAGTTCGCTTGGCCGTCTGACTTGACGGCATCCTTATCGATAACCTCGAGTGCTGCCACGTCCGAGAGCGCTCGCTCGAATCTCTAAATGCTGCCGGACCACGCGAATCCCAACCGGGGTTGCGCGGTTCGGCGTGGGCTGGAAATCGGTTCGGCATTGCGGCATCGCACTGCC
>JAJSAJ010000139.1 GCA_024274855.1 Planctomycetota bacterium
AATAATGTCGCCATTTGTCGAACAGGTGTCGATCAGTCGAACCGAACACCGCATTGATGGTGTCAGTCGCGGCATCGATGATCCCCAGAGCTATCTTGTCTTAACCGATCGGTACTTCGCATGGCGCACCGGCGTATTGACCACCCGATTTGCGTACGCCCGGCCATGGGTGTATGATGGCCTCGCAGATCATCCCCTCAGCAGCAGGGTGGCCCATGACCGACGTGACTCACATTCTCTCCGATATCGAACAGGGCGACCCTGACGCGGCCGAACGTCTCTTGCCGTTGGTCTACGAGGAGCTGCGAAAGTTGGCGGCACAGAGGTTGGTCAACGAGAAGCCGGGACAGACTCTACAGGCCACGGCGCTGGTCCATGAGGCTTACATCAAACTCGTGGACGTGGACAAGGCCCAGCATTGGAACAGTCGTGGCCATTTCTTTGGGGCTGCGGCTGAAGCGATGCGGCGGATTCTGGTCGATAACGCGAGGCGAAAAGCGAGCCCGATGCACGGGGGAGATCGTCTTCGAGTTGAGTTGCATGACATATGCTCGGCCGCCCAAGTAGCCGCCGAAGATTTGCTGTCCATTGACGAGGCGCTCACGAAACTGGCTCAAGTGAATCCGTCACCGAACAGATCGGCACGTACATCGGCCCCTACAAGCTGGTCGAAGAGATCGGCGAGGGTGGCATGGGCAGCGTCTTCATGGCCCTCCAGAAAGAACCCATTCGCCGCAAGGTGGCGCTGAAGGTTATCAAACCGGGAATGGACTCCAAACAGGTCGTCAGGCGCTTCGAGGCTGAACGGCAAGCTTTGGCGATAATGGACCATCCAAATATCGCTCGGGTCATCGATGGTGGCACCACGCAGTCAGGACGCCCCTACTTCGTCATGGAGTTGGTCAACGGGATTCCGATCACCGACTACTGCGACCGTTATCGACTGACGACCAATCAGCGTCTTGAACTGTTTGGCGACGTATGCCGGGCCGTCCAACACGCCCACCAGAAGGGGATCATCCATCGGGATCTCAAGCCGTCGAACATCTTGGTAACACTGTTGGACGGAAAGGCAATTCCCAAAGTCATTGACTTTGGCATCGCCAAAGCCGTCAGCGGTCATCTGACGGACGACTCGTTAGTAACGGCCCATGCCCAGATGGTCGGGACACCCGTGTACATGAGTCCCGAGCAGGCGGAACTCAGTGCGGTGGATGTCGATACCCGAAGCGATGTCTATTCGCTGGGCGTGCTTCTGTATGAATTGCTCACCGGCACCACCCCGTTCGACCGGACTCGGATGAGTTCGGTTTCTTACGATGAATTTCGTCAGATCCTTCGCGAGGAAGAGCCACCCCGCCCCAGCACACGGCTGAGCACGATAGATGCCGCATTAGAAACCATGGCCAACAAGCATCACACCGATCCGCGAACGCTGTCGCAACAGATCAGCGGCGAGTTGGACTGGATCGTGATGAAGTCGCTGGAGAAGGATCGGACACGCCGGTACGAATCGGCCAATGAACTGGCAAAAGACGTACAGAGGCACTTGGATGACGAGGCTGTCGAGGCCTGTCCACCTTCGACGACCTACCGATTGAAGAAGTTAGCGAGACGAAACAAGCCGGTTCTTGGCACACTGCTGCTCGTGTCGGCGGCTTTGGTGATCGGCCTGGCGGCCAGCTTGTGGCAGGCGAATGCAGCCCAAGAGGCGCGACGTCTGGCCGACGAGCAACGAGAGCGTGCCGAAGCCAATTTCCATCTGGCCATGCAGGCCCTGGACGAGGTCTATCTGAAGTCGATCGGTGAGAAGAAACTGCTGCGGGAAGAGGTCGACCGGCCGCTTGGCCCCGAACAACCGACGAATCAACGGCCCGTGTTCTCCGAGTTGGAACGGGAACTTCTCCAGCGAGGGCTCGCCTTCTACGACCAGTTCGCCCAACAGAACAGCAAGAACCCCCAAGCCCTTCTCGAAACGGGGAAAGCGTTCTATCGAGTGGCCCTCTTACAAGTCGGGCTGGAGGAAAACGACCAGGCCCAAAAGGCTATTGCCGAAGCCATCGCACGGCTGAAACGCCTCACCGAACAGCATCCTGAAGAATCGGAGTACTTCCTGGAGCTTGGCAAGGCGTATTACGCCCAAGGTCAACTGAGCCGCTGGTGGCCCTCGGCGACAAACACCTTGGAAGAAGCCAAATCCGCACTCAATCGAGCGATCAATCTGGCCCCCAAGAACGTGGAAGCCTACCAGCTTCGCAGCAAGGTCCACGATGTCTTGACGGATTATCAGAACGGCCTCGCGGATCTTGAAGCGGCAGTCAAAATCGATCCGGAGAACGCGATGTTGCACTACGATCTCGCCGCTCGGCTCAACCTGGTCCATGATCCGCTACTTCGCCAATATGAGCGTGCGCTGCGGCATGCCAAAGAAGCTGTCAGATTAGGTCCGCGAAAGAAGCTCTTCCGTGAGTTGCTCGCTTTGATTTACAGTGGCCGATTCGCCGACAAGAAATCAGCTGCCGCAGTCTGGCAGCAGTGGATCGAGTTCGCCGACGGTCCACTTGAGGTGGCCAAAACTCGTTCGGTGATTTCCATGTTGCTGGGAAATCATCAGGAAACGATTGAGCACGTCAACAGGTTCATGGAGGTTGCCGGGGATGCCAGGCCTGACGAGCAATATGGGGTGTTGTATTTGAGGCTAGCCGCAGCGTACCGGATTATCGGAAAAGTTGATGAAGCACTCACGGATCTGAAGAAGGCGCAGGAGGTCAACTTGGGCAACGCGTGGATCTGCATAGAAGTGGCCCGAGAATTCCGTAAACTCGGAGAAGCCGATAAGGCGCTGGCGGCTTATGACAGGGCCGAGGCGATTGATCCGAACAACAACTATATCTACGAAGAGCGTGGCGGCGTCTACAGCCGTCAAGGGCGACACCAGAAGGCCCTCGCCGATTTTGGCAAGGCGTTGGAGTTGACGCCGCGGAGATCCTGGGTGTACAAACGCCGCGGCTTGGACCACTTCAAGCTCGGTCACTACGACAAAGCGCTGGCCGATATTGCCAAAGCGGTCGAGTTGAACCCGAAGGATCTAAGTGCCCTCTCGTGGATTTCGCCCAGCCAAGCGGCCGCGTGCCCGGATAAACCGTTCCGCGACGGACTGCTTGAACTGGCCGACAAGGCTATCGAATTGAACCACAAAGCGGCAAGAGCCTACGCCGCTCGAGGGCGGATTCTCGCCGCACTGGGTCAGGAAGAGAAGGCGCTGGCCGATCTCAAGACAGCTTTCGACAGGCTGCCGAAAGACGATCCGTCGGGCTAGCTGGGGTTGTCGATAAGTTGCTACGCGTTGTGCAATCTCTGCGACCAGCTGGCCCATCGCCAGGAGGTGATTCCCTATTCAACCAAAATGGCCGGACTCCAGCCACTGAAGGTGGTTCATTCGTGTTGTGCGGCCCTGGTCCAGTTAAAAGCCGGTCGACTCGACTCCTATCGCGACACCTGTCGCACAATGCTCAAACAGTTCGGGGATACCAAAACGGTGGCCGAAGGGCATTGGGTGGTCTGGACCTGCCTGCTGGGGCCCGAGGCGGTCGACGATTACGCGCCCGTCGTGCGACTGGCCGAGCAAGCGGTCGAGGCGGACCCGACTTCGGAGCCCTACCTGAAAACACTGGGGGCCATCCTCTACCGCGCCGGCCGGGCGGAGCAGGCCGTCAAGCGATTGACCGAAGCAAACAAGCTGATCGAGGATCAGGATACGGAGTCGAGATCCTCACCCGCCTTCACTTGGTACTTCCTGGCCATGGCCCATCACAAGTTTGAGCACGACGCGGAAGCTAAGAAATGGCTCGGCAAGGCGACCGAGTGGACCGACAAGGTTCTGCGCGAACACGAAAATCGCACGACCCACGTGCCCTGGAATCGCCGCCTGACGTTGAAGGTACTCAAGAAGGAGGCGATGCTCGATTTGCGCGCGGACAAGCCCGCAGGCCAGGCTGTACCTGACACAATCCGTCAGCCCACGAACAATCCGCTCGATCGCGGCAAACCAGAAAATTGACCGTTGACGAAGATCGTTACCCATGATCCGTCACACGCAGCCTGACCAATTAGCGTGTAATTGCGGTTCCTCTTCCGCAGCGCATCCGCTCACGAGTTTCCCATCTGGCATTTTGTAGTACGAGCCGTGAACGGTCATGTTGCGTTGAAGCTCGAGGACCGCGTCGCCAATATCTTTAGCGGCAGCGGCGTCAGCAGCGGAGCCAACGGCGCGCTCTTCTTTGACGATACGACGGTAAACGTTAGCGACGGCGAAAAGGACGAGTTGGATGGCGGCAGCGGCGCGGACTGGTTCATCGCCGACCAAGCCGCTCAGCACTCAGCGACGGAGGACGGATCATCCGCTTCGATTCAAGAACCGGCAAATGGGCAACCGATGAGGCGCTGAAAACAGTGCTCGACAACAAGAAGGAACGCTAGACGGAGAAGAAATGGGGGAGGCGTACCATTTTGGTAACAGGATAGATGAAACGGGCAAGACGTCATTCAGGGCTAACCGGCTTGGCAGACACAAAGGGCGGCGCGAACCTGTTCACGCCATACAGCTGGTCGTACGACAGCCTGTTGTCAGCCGGGCGCTGGCGGACGGACAACTGGTGCTGACAACCGGCCCAATCCAGACCGATCGAGCGGCAAAGATCACGCCCGGCAATTAGCTGGATTGCGTTAGGCTCGATTACGGCCTCTCTTTCGAATCAGGTAGTCGTTCACGGGGGTTTTCGTCTGCCATCGCGTTAGCACCGGAGTTTTCACCGATTTATCACACGCCCGATTTATCATTAGTCATTTGACATTACTCATTTATCATCGAGAGAGGCAGCGCTGCGGGGGTCATACTCTTTCCACTGATAAATGATAAATGACAAGTGAAAAATGAAAAATGCCCCTCCACGCACTCTCGCCGTGAACGGTTACCGAATCAGTTCTTCGCCCCATCGTCCTTTCGCCTCGCAGTCAACTCCGGCTGAACTACGAAGTCGTCAATGTAGTACGAAGCCGACCGCTTTGCCTGGCTGGTAACGCCCACCCAGTCGAGTCGACGGAACTTGGGATCACAGGACAACTTCTGGAATGCATGAGGCGTCTGTTCATCGGGCAACCAGACGCGCATCGCAAAGTGACCATTCGCCTTTTCGCCAAGGTCCGTAGCCACTTCGAACCGGACCCAGTTGTTGGTCGGGATTGTCAGAAGTGTCTTGCCTTGATACACAACTTTGCCGCCGGGCTGAATCGTAACCGAAGGTCCACGCCTGAAAGACTTCCGATAATCACGCCACTGGTAAGAGAGAGCGGAAGCCGTGTCGACATAGACTTGAAACCGACCGATCATGTGGCCCTCGCGAAA
>JAJSAJ010000140.1 GCA_024274855.1 Planctomycetota bacterium
CAAGACTCGGTCCCGCTCTCCGACGCGCTGCCCGTCTTGGAACAACTCGGCTTGAAGGTGCTTGACGAGCGCCCGTTTCGTTTGACGCCGGTCGGTCGACCTCCCGTTTGGATCCACGATTTTGGCTTGCTGCAGAAGGATCGGCAACCGATCAATTTGCAGCGTGTCCGCCAGTCGTTTCACGAGACGTTCATTCGTGTCTGGTCCGGCACCATGGAAAACGACTTGTTTAACAGTCTGGTCGTATCGGCCGGGCTCTCCTGGCGCCAGGTCGTTCTGTTGCGGAGTTATGCGAAGTTTCTCAGACAGACCGATATCCCATTCAGCGAAACCTATATGCAACAAGCGGTCGGTAAAAACTGGAAGATCATTCAAAATATCATCGAGTTGTTTCAGGTGCAGTTCGACCCGGACGGTCCGGAGGATCGGACGGAGGCAATCGAGCGGCTCCGCATGCAGATCAAGTCGGAATTAGATGCGGTCACCAGCCTGGACGAAGATCGAATTGTCAGGTCGTTTTTCGACCTTGTATCCGCAACACTCCGAACAAACTACTTTCAAGCGGCAGCGGATGGGACGCACAAACCCTATCTCGCACACAAGCTGAACAGCCAGGCCATCGACATTATGCCTCTGCCAAAACCGATGGTCGAGATTTTCGTTTACGGACCATCGGTTGAAGGTGTTCACTTGCGGTTCGGCAAGGTTGCCCGGGGGGGATTGCGGTGGTCAGATCGGCGCGAGGATTATCGGACCGAGATTCTCGGTCTCGTCAAAGCCCAGCAGGTCAAGAACGCCGTTATCGTTCCGGTCGGCTCGAAAGGCGGATTCGTCGTCAAAGGACTTGCTTTGGATGCATCGCGGGAGTCGATCGCCGAAGCAGGACTTCAGTCGTACCAGACTTTCATTCGAGGATTGCTCGATTTGACCGACAACTATTGCAACGGTACGCTTCAGCGACCTGAACGGGTCATCTGCCGCGATGACGTTGATCCTTATCTGGTTGTCGCTGCCGACAAGGGGACTGCAACGTTCTCCGACGTGGCGAACGGAGTGGCGGCCGAATATGGTTTCTGGCTGGAGGACGCGTTCGCCTCGGGCGGTTCGACCGGATACGATCACAAGAAAATGGGGATTACAGCGGCCGGTGCCTGGGAGTCAATAAAACGCCATTTTCGCGAATTGGATCAAGACATCCAAAGGGAGGACTTCACGGTCGTTGGTGTTGGCGACATGTCGGGCGATGTATTCGGTAACGCAATGCTGCTAAGCCGCCACATTCGATTGCTTGGCGCATTCAATCATCTCCATATTTTCGTCGATCCCGATCCGGATCCGGAGCAGAGTTTCGCGGAACGTGAACGATTGTTCCAACTGCCACGGTCCTCATGGGCCGACTACGACATGACACTTCTATCTCCGGGCGGCGCCGTTTTTGATCGGCGTGCAAAGTCATTGACGCTGTCACCAGCCATTAAGAAACGGTTCAACCTGACCACAAACAAGGTAACGCCCAACGAGCTGATTCGCGCGTTGCTGAAATCGAGCGTCGATCTCCTGTGGTTCGGCGGTATCGGAACCTATGTCAAGTCGTCGCAAGAGAGCCAGGCCGACGTCGGCGATCGTGCCAATGACGCGATTCGAACCAACGGAGATGAATTGGCTGCCAGAGTTGTCGGCGAAGGCGCGAATCTGGCAATGACTCAACTTGGTCGGGTCGAGTATGCACTCAGCGGCGGACGTCTGAATACGGATGCCATCGATAACTCGGCCGGGGTCAGTTGCTCGGACCACGAAGTTAACATCAAGATTCTGCTCGGAGCGGTCGAGCGGGCGGGCGAACTGACTCGGCGCCAACGTAACACGCTGCTTCAAGAGATGACGGAAGAAGTGGCGACGTTGGTCCTGCGCGATAACTATCTGCAGACAGGAAGTCTTTCGGTCACTACATTCATCGAGCAACGCCTGACCGACCGCCTGGCTAACTTCATGCGCGCGTTGAACCGAAATGGGGACTTGGACCGAGCGGTCGAGTTCTTGCCCGATGACAAGATACTGGCTCAACGCAGGGCTATGAAGACCGGGTTCACCCGGCCGGAATTATGTATCCTGATGGCATATGCCAAGATTGTGCTCTTCGGAGAACTACTCGAATCAGACTTTCCAGATGATCCGGCGCTGAATGCTGAACTACGCAACTATTTCCCCACCAAGCTTCACGAACAATATCGGCAGGCGATCGAAGAACATCGGCTGCGCCGGGAAATCGTCGCGACCGTGACGACCAATTCGATCGTCAATCGAGTTGGCATCGCGTTTGCGCACGAAGTGATGGAAAAAACCGGCAAAAAGGCCTGCGATGTCGCGCGTAGCTACGTGATCACGCGGCGTATTTTTGCCGTGCGGCAACTCTGGGCTGACATCGATGAATTGGACAATCGAGTTCCTGCTTCACTGCAAGCATCGATGCACCGGGAAACGGGCCGTTTCATGGAACGTGTAACAACGTGGTTCCTGAACAACGGAACCCAACCCCTTAACATCGGCCAGAACGTTAATGCTTATGCCGAGGGCGTTCGACAAACAATCGAAGCACTTGCTCAGATCCTGTCGCCGGCGGATATTGAGTACATTGAGCGTCGAACGGCCAAGTTCGTCGACAAGGGCGCGCCGGTCGATCTGGCCCGACGTATCGCTTGCCTCCGACTCCTCGTCTCGGCCTGCGACATCGTCCGGATCAGCCATGAAGCCAAGACCAAGGTCGCACGTGCTGGAAGCCTTTATTTCCGAATCGGACAGCGGCTTGGAATCGAATGGCTGCGCCGACAAGCCGCCAGCCTACCAGTCGATACGCATTGGGACAGCCAGGCTACGAACGCCATCGTCGAAGATCTTTACAACTATCAGTACATGTTGACGCTGAATCTCCTGAAACGGACTGACGAACAACACTCGACTGACAAGATCATTGAGCTCTGCTGCGCTCAGCATAGCGAAGCGTTCAACGCTGCATTGCAAACAGTACAAGACATTCGAAGCGGCGGCACCGCCGACTTGGCTCAATTGGCCGTCGCAAATCGCCAATTGCGGACTCTCGCCCTCCAATAAAACGAACGTTGCCATTCGTGACACCTTTTTGCACAGAAACAAAATGCGTAACACTTTAGCCAAATGGAGAACGCGCGTTGGTCGAAGGACCCCCATGGGCTTGTCCCATGGGTGAATAAGTCTCTCGAGCTAAAAAGCTGTGATGAAAACCCCTTTCCGCTCCCTCCCCGCCGCCTTTGGCGGCGGGGAGGGAGCGGCCGTCGGCATGACATGTCGGCCTTAGCTCAATAGACTCGCTCACCAACGGCACAAGGCCGTTGGGGTCGATCAGCCGAAAAAACAGCAGCGAAATGCAAATCCAACTGCAATCGGCTAAACAATTACCAAAATGCAACAAAGAACGAGGGTAGCCGTTCACACCGCTGGGGTCTGACGCACTTTTCGGCGGAGAAAGCGTTTCTTTACGCGAACACATTGTGTCGCCGAAAATGGGTCTGACCCCTTGGAAGCAAACCGGTGGCCTACATTCCGTGAACGGTTACGAACGAGGAAGGGTCTTGGCAAAAAAGAGAGTGGAACCGTTCGCGGCCAAGGGCCGTGCACGGCTGCGATGGTTGAGCGAACGAAAAAAACCTGGCCATCCGCAAAGCATCTAACGAGGCAGGGCCTCGGACCACGGCGATTCTACCGGCCGGATCAGAATAACCCGCTCCCGTTGGTCGCTGAAACTTGACGCAACTACGACAACGTTTTCGCGTTAAGTTACTAACGGATTCGCTTGGCCAGAAACTGGTGGTCCTTGCTGAACAGCCGCAAGTAGCTCAGCAATACGACGCTGACGGTACCGAGTGCCGTGGCGGAAGCGATCATGAACATGATCACAATCTGATACTTGACTGCCTGGATTGGAATAGTTCCGGCAAGCAGTTGACCGGTCATCATTCCCGGTAGACTGACCACACCGACGATCATCATCGCATTGACGATCGGGATCATCCCCATCCGGACCGCATGGCGTACAGGAACTCGAGCAGCTTCCCAACGCGTGGCGCCCAACGCCAAAGACGCCTCGAGCTCGTCTTTCTGACCGATCAATGCGTCGACAAAAGCACTCAGGCCAATCGAACAACCGTTCATGGTGTTTCCCAAGACCATGCCGACCAGGGGAATCACATATTGCGGCTGGAACCACAGATTGCTTCCCCAGGTTACAATCAGCAGGCCGAATCCGCTTGTCGCCCAAGATGCAGCCCAAATGGATACCACTGTGTTGATCCAAATACCCGGAAATCGCCGCTTGCTCCGTTGCACCGAAGTGATGCTCGCAACCACGGTCATCAGCAGAAGCAGCCCGAGCACGATGTACCATCGCTCAAGATGAAACACCCATTCGAGGACCAAACCGACCAACAGTAACTGCAGCACAGTGCGCACCGTGGCAATCAACAATGTTTTTTCCAGATGCAACTGCAGGAAAATCGATATCGCCCCGTTGATCAGAATCTACAACGTCACGATCGCGACTTGAACGTAAGAAAGCTCAAGATATGCAGGCATCTCATTCTCCGTGACTGATCCGGCCGCTCTCCATGCGAACGATTCGGCCTTGCATTCGGCTCGCCTGGCCGGAGTCATGCGTTACGAGGACCAAGGATCGCCGTCCCGGTTCTTCAGCCTGCCAAGTTGTGATGAGCGTCTCTACCGCCTCCGTCGACTGCTGATCTAGTGCCGAAGTCGGCTCATCCAGAAGTAGAACGTCCGGGTCGAGCTGAATCGCCCGCAGCAACGCGGTAAGTTGGGCTTCCCCACCTGAAAGATCGCGACTTTGTTTATCGAGAAACGTCGCCGGTCGGTGCAGGATCTCCAACCAGGAAATGATCTGATCCCGCCGGAACGGGTGTTCGGCATGAACCCGAAAGGACATCGGCAACTTGAGATTGTCCTCGACCGTTCCTTCGCCCAGTGGTGGCCGCTGATGTAAGTAGATAACGCGACTGCGGAATTCGGGAATCTTATCTCCTTGGACCAACTGGCCTCGCCACAAAATGGCCCCTTGTTCGATCCGATCCAACAGCGAAAGAGCTCGCAACAGCAACGTCTTCCCAGATCCCGAATGCCCAACAACGACAAGCCGTTCGCCCATTGCGACATGCATCGTGACATCGTGCAACAGCCACTGGCCGGGCGCATCCCCCCGCCGACTGACCTGGAACGCCTCGACAAGACGATTGGTTGTGATCATCGCAGGATGCCTCGTTGGGCAAAATCCCAGGGGACTGTCTGTCTTCACCGGACCGCCGCATTATAGTGATTTCACCTGAAAACACACCCCTCAAACAACCTGGTCTCAGCACGCGTCATGATGGAATTGGTGATCGGAAACGGGTGTTGTTCGTGTCCACGTCCCTGGCTCTTGTCTGCGCAAATGTTGCACACCAACTCGATGGGACTGCGGAAAGGAATGCACGGCGTCCTGACAAAACGCCGTTTTAACAGCACGAAAAGCAAGAAAGTTCCAGTCGGGCATCACAATTGCACTGATACCTCGAACAGGCTCTTCTAACACCTATACCTTGCACTCGGAGAATGTACGATGACACGAACATGGATTCTTGCGGTAGCCTTTGTAGCGATAGGGGCACTTTTGGCCGGTGATCTTGCGTCGGCACAGGGGCCGGGCCGGGGGTGGGGACGAGGCAGAGCTGGTATGCAGATGGGAGGTCGCCGTGGCATGGGGCAACGAAGAGGCGCCGGCCTTTCCCGGATTCCGGCCGCGTCTGACGTGCCGTTGACCGATTCCGAGATCGACGCGTTGGTTGGCATGCGTGAGGAAGAGAAACTCGCACGTGACGTATACTTGACGCTGGGCAAGAAGTGGAATGCCCCCGTCTTCACGAACATCTCGGAAGCGGAATCCCGCCATATGGCGGCCCTTGCCCAGTTGCTGAATCGCTACAAGCTGGTCGACCCCGTCACCGACACTGCCGTCGGTGCGTTCACCAATCCGAAGTTCACAGTGCTCTATGACTCGCTCGTTCACGGAGGCTCCAAGTCACTTATCGATGCGTACAAAGTCGGTGCGCTGATCGAAGAGCTGGACATCGCCGACTTGCGTGAAGCCAAGAGCGGGACGACTCGTGAGGACTTCCTGTTCGTATACGATAATCTGGAACGCGGCTCGCGAAACCACCTGCGGGCCTTTTCCGCACAGCTCAGGGCCGAGGGGGAAACCTACGAGGCTGAGCATCTTGCGCAAGCCGACTTTGACGCGATTGCGGCCGGCGATATGGAACGCGGCGGGGCTCAGGCCGGTCGCGGCCAGCGTATGGGACGCGGACAGGGCAGAGGACGTGGACAGGGTAGAGGGCGTGGCGGTTGGTGAGAGCCGGTTTTGGCGCATCGGCCCCTCCAAACGGCCGACAACGGACAATCGATCCTACAAGACAGAACAGCTGCATCGCAGCTGGTCTGTCTTTTTGTTGCGTCTGTGGCCAACGCTCGAAACGAACCAGAGTGGTCATACAAAACGGAATTCTTGGCATTTGCCGCTTTTTGCGTGTAGGATTGATTGATCCTGTGGGTGGTTTGCAGACCGTTGCCACAAAGTCGTTTAACGCCAAACCGAAGGCGCCGGCCAGCGTACCACCAGTCGGCACTCACGATTGGGTGATAAGGACCGGCAGATCAATTGTTGTCGCGTTTACTGGGGGGCGTTCGTGCGGCGATCCTTCTTAGCTGCGAGACTGATTCACCCATGGGGCGAGCCCATGGGGGTCTGTACGCGGAAAAGTGCGGCAGTTATTGATTGGCGAATCCTAAGCAAGTACACAATCCCAACTTATGTTTGCCCGCATTAGGCCTGGCCTGACGCTGTGCAGCAAGTACCCGAAGTCTTGCAGGCAAAGCCCGCTCTAGGATATCCTTAGCACGTTGACAACGCGCTCGGACCGCGGTTCGTCGCGATCTCCATGTTGCGGTACGCTCGACTTTTGTTACGAGGAACACCCGTGATAGACGTGAACCAGACGGCAAAGAAGATCATTAACAACGTCGAGCAGGTCATTGTGGGGAAACGCCAGCAGGTGATACTCGCGTTGGTCGCCTGGTTCTCCGAAGGTCACATTCTACTGGAAGACGTGCCGGGCGTAGCCAAGACAATTCTTGCTCGTGCACTTTCCCGAAGTGTGGGGTGCACATTCAAACGAATCCAATGCACGCCCGATCTGTTGCCGAGCGACGTGACGGGGGCCTCAATATTCAACCAGAAGACGACGGAGTTCGAGTTTCGGCCAGGTCCCATTTTCTCCCAATTAGTTCTGGCCGATGAAATCAACCGGGCGACACCTCGGACACAAGCGGCTCTGCTCGAGGCGATGGGCGAGGGCCGAGTCACGGTCGACGGGACAACACACACCCTCGAACCACCTTTCCTGGTCATGGCCACCCAGAACCCGATCGACCACGAAGGCACCTTCCCGCTTCCCGAGGCCCAATTGGATAGGTTTTTGATCCGATTCAGCCTGGGATATCCTTCGATGGACGAGGAGTTGCGAATGCTCGAAATGCTGCAATTCGAGCATCCCTTGGGCAAACTGCAACCGGTCGTGTCGGCTGCCGACATCGTCGCCTGCCAGCGGGCGATCCGCAATGTGCGAGTCGACATCAAAGTCCGCCATTACTTGATGCAGATTGTTCACGACACGCGCGAGCACGACGATCTGAGCCTCGGTGGCAGCCCACGAGCCAGCATCGCCCTGTTTCGAACGTCCCAGGCACTGGCCTTGTTGCGTGCAAGAAAATACGTGCTCCCGGACGATGTCAAGCGTGTGGCGGGACCGGTTCTGAACCACCGTGTCATTGTTCGACCGGAGAGCCGATTGCGAAAAATCACAGCCGAACAAGTCATCGACGACGTCGTGGCCGAGATTGCGGTACCGACGTTGGACACCTGACTGGAAAGTCCAACTGCATGCGTTGGTTTACCATCGCCGTCCTGATTCTGATCTTTGCACTCATTTTTCGCATGGGGCTGCTGGCATACGCCATGTATGTCCTGCTGGCCGTCCTGATATCCAGCCGTTGTCTTTCGCAGGCATGGATTCGCAACGTGGACGCTCGACGCGAATCCAATCGGCTGACTGCGGAAATCGGCGATACGGTCGCCGTTATGATGACGATTGAAAACACCGGGCGGATTCCCATCGCATGGCTGCTGTGCGAAGACCTCCTGCCTCGTAAGGCAATTATGCACCGGCCGCCGAGCCTGAAAGTGACGGGAAGTCGAATCGCGTTGATGATGATCTGGGGCCGGAAACGTAAAAGGTTGTTGTACCAACTGACCTGCAATCGCCGTGGTTACTACCAACTGGGACCGCTCGTCGTCGAAACAGGCGACTTATTTGGTTTGCACCGCCGCTTTCGAGTGGCAACGCAACCTCATTTCCTGCTGGTCTATCCACGCGTAATTCCATTGCAAGGGTTCGACATCGCATCGCGACGACCAATAGGTGAAGTACGCATGGCCTACCGTCTTTACGAGGACCCGACTCGCATTGCCGGAGTCCGTTTGTACGAACCGGGGGATTCCCTGAACCGTGTCCATTGGCGCGCAACCGCGCGAACCGGCACCCTGCATAGCAAGGTTTACGAGCCTTAGACGGTCGCCGGTGCCACCATCCTGCTCGACTTTCATCGCGAGGGCCATGTCACACAGCATGAACCGTATCGCAGTGAACTGGCGGTAACCGCCGCCGCTTCCATTGCGAACGCGATTTATGAAATGGGCCAGCAAGTCGGTTTGGTCACCAACGGGCGCGATGCGGCCGACCGAATCCGGGTAGAGGGCTGGGACTATGATCCGGCGACACGCCAGCAGGCTCGGAGTGAAGCGAGTATGCAAGAGCAGAACGAGCGACTCCGACCGCTTGTTATTCCGACACGGCGCGGCCCTGAGCAGATTCGGCAAGTCCTCGAAACGCTCGCTCGGGTTGAATTGACCGACGGCCTGAATATGGGCCGGTTGGTCGTCGAAACCATGGGACGTTTCCCACGTGATGCAACGATCATTACGGTCATGCCTCAAGTCACGTACGAGACAGTGATCGCCCTGCAAGCACTTAAGGAGCAGGGGTTCGCCGTAACAGCCGTCCTGAATATGCATGATGAATATGACTTCGCCGGCGCATCAGGACCACTGGTGTCGATCGGCATTCAGACTCATCACCTAAAGAACGAAGACTCCATTCCGGTGGTTTGCCAGAAGTATCTATTAAGATAAACTTGATGGGGCACTCCCGCGTTTCGAAACCACTCGAACAAAGCCCACATCCAAACATGGCGATGCGCCCTAGAAAAACGCTTGCCGATTATATGATCATCGGGATCAGTCCCGCTTTGATCATCGTGCTGATCTGCAGCCTGATCTTCTTCCTGATGACCGTCGTTTACCACGGACTGTATCCCACGCGACTCAGTATTATCGTCTTCCTGTTTATCATGGCCGCCGTCTTGATCACTCGAATCTCAATCGAGGAGGGAACGGAATACGCCAGCTTGTTCGCAATCCCGTTGGCCGTGGTTACGATGCTGGCCATGGATCGCTTTGTACGGGTGCCCGGTTTCAGCAGGACCATGGCAATGCTGGTCAACATCGGCTTGATGGCACTGACGTGGTGGTCTGCTCATAAATTGACGTGGAACTGTACCTTGATCGACGAAAAAGAAGATGCCTCGGGCGAAGGCCTGCTGCAAATCATGGGGGTCGATCAGGAAACCAGTAACGCCGGCGATACCGGGGCAAGACGACAAACGGCCGAAGCCAAACCGTCCGAACACAAAACGGCCGAGGTAAGCTCTTCCAAACCAACGGTGTCCCTCCGGCAGTGGTTCCGCAATCGAAGGAATCGAAAACCGGGAGTACCGGGCGTTTGGGTCGTCTATTTCTCGTTGGCCGCACTGCCATTGTTCGGTATTGGGCAGCTGTTCATTCCGGCCAGCGCCGTGAACGAGCGGCGTATCGCGTTTTTCATGATTTGTACCTACGCCGGCAGCGCACTCGGACTGCTGCTGACAACCAGCTTCCTCGGACTCAGGCGATACCTTCGCCAACGCCGCCTGCCAATGCCGATCGATATGGCAGCGACCTGGCTTGCCATTGGCGCTCTGTTGATCGCCCTGGTCCTGGTCGGCGCTGTCCTGTTGCCGCGTCCCGGTGCCGCTATTGCCGTCTCGCAACTTCCGTTCAGTTTCGATTCGCCGGACCACAACAAACCGAACCGCTTCGGATGGGGCAAGGAAGGCGCCGAAACCCGACAACCTGACTCGCAACCCAAACCGTCAATCACACAACCCCGTTCACCCCGTCAACCCCGTCCACCTCACCCGTCTAACGGACCTTCCGCGCAAACCCGAACCCCCGAACGGTCGTCCGGATCGGACCAAAACCAAATCGGCTCGGCCAAGCAGTCCGCGAGGCAACAACAATCGGACAAGATGCAACCCACCAGCCGGCCACGTGCACAACAAGACGGCCAGGCAACGGCCAGCCGACCCGGTTCACGAAACGTCCCAACGGATCGAAATGGTACAAAGAGTGGACAATCGCCCGGCCAGAAACAGGGTTCCCAAACACCACAACCAGAACATGCGAGATCGAGCGGTTCCCAGTCGGGAAAGACGAAAGACAACGCAGCCTCCAACCATGGCTCGCCTCGCGGCGGCAAGCAGGAACCTCGCCAACAAGCAGACAGCCCACGTTCCGACTCCCAAACACCGAACCAGAATGAATCGTCCCCGAACTCGGACCGTAAAGACAATCAGTCCGGCACCAACCTGCAAGGCAGATCGAAGCGTCAAAACGACACGTCCGCGGGCAACATGTCACGCACTGACCCAGAATCGGGAAACCAAAAAGCCGCACAGGACCAACGCCAACCGGACCATTCACGACAACAGCCTGATCAAAAATCGGCCAAATCCCCAGCGGACTCGCCATCGGACACCACACCACCTGGCAAACAAACCCGACCGCAAGACGACCAGCCGAAGTCCAAGCGTGATTCGAGTCGTTCAGCCGGCGATCGCAAATCGAAACAGACGCCCCAACAACGTCAGACACGCTCGTCGAACGAAGATTCGGACGGCCGCAAACAACCACAAGATCGCAAGGCGAAACAGCCGCCAAAATCCGATGATCGCGCCGCACAGCAGGACCGCGACAAGAAATCGCAAGGACAAGCCAACCAGCCACCTGCGGAACAAGGCAAACCGGCCGAAACTCCTTCTCAGTCGTTCGATCCTGGAAAGATGCTGCAGTCGATGATAGGCGGGTTGGGGAAGCTGGTCAAAATCTTATTCCTGGTCGCATTGCTTGCACTGATCGGATTCCTCGCCTGGAAATACCGCGAGACCATCAAGCAGGCGATTGCCCAATTGTTGGAGGACCTCAGGCAATTGTGGCAGCGGCTTTTTGGCGGCAACCGGTCGGCAGGTGCGGGCCAACAGGACGCGGACCAATTGGTCGATCAGCCAGTGCGCCCGTTTTCCAGTTACTCCAATCCGTTCAGCAACGGCACGGCCGAGACTATCGCACCGGAGAAGCTGGTCCGTTATACGTTCGAGGCCTTGCAAGCGTGGGCCATTCAGCGGCATTGCCCACGGGCACCCGAGCAGACTCCGTTGGAGTTTGCAGACCGTTTGGCCCACAATTTTCCCGAACTCGGAAGTGAAACACTGCTCTTGGCTGATCTTTATTCTCGGGTGGCATACGGACGTCAGCGAGTTTCGTCCCGTCGCCGCGAGCCGCTGCGTCGGTTATGGCGACAAATGGTTGCGACTGCGACAAACAACGAGACCGGATAGCCACTTGTTTGCCCCGATATCTTTTTGTCTCATTCCCCTCCGTACTATTTTTCGATCCCAGCCATCACTCGGCGTTCGAACACGCGGAGTGTCTCGCTCCTAGAGATGCGCATCTCGCACGTGAATACTAGGCTTTGTCTCAATACCCGGAGAAGCAGCGTTTTAGGGAGGGCGAAGCTCCTGCTGAGCCTCTTGTTTTGTTGGCCAAAACGGCTCGGCGGGAGCCTCGCCCTCCCGTTTTGAGACAAAGCCTGGAACACGCGTGAGAGGGAGAGTGCGCGTTTACAGCCAGAGTGTGCTTCAACGCCACAGCTCCGCAACGCCGTGGCCATGCAGGGCGGATTGGGTTTACGGTGCCCATACGAGCACTAGGATAATTCGTAACCTTTGCGTCGCGGGCGGTCGAGCAACTGATTGGCTTGGTCGTCGCCTGGAAACGTCTCTGTTTCCGGATCCCACTGAAGCCGCCGGCCGACCCAGCGGACGATGTTTCCAAGATGGCAAAGAATGGCCGAGCGATGTCCTATTTCAACGTCGGCAATCGGCTTTGCGCGTGATTTGATACAGTCGAACCAGTTCTGGATGTGGTTATCGATCTGGGGCAGGCGGATTGTCAGTGCTTCGGGGGACGTCTTGGCCAGTTCCGGTGGATTGCTGGTGACGACATTGTTTCCGATCCGGATCTTTCCTCGGTCCCCAATGAACTCGCCACCGGCCGCCGGTCCGTTATCCTCCAGGCGAATCTCTATTCCGTTCTGATAGCGCATCCGAACGCGATGCCCCCGACTCATCATCCGGTCGCCACGACCGCGACTCTCCGGCTTCGTGTAGACGACCGACTCGAGTTTCCCGCCCTCACACCAGACCTCGCGTGGGCCGGTATGGTCCAAGTCGAGAGCCCACTGGATTTGATCGAATCCATGGGCACCGGTGCCGGTCATTTCACCTCCCGAGTATGGACGCAACGAGATCCAGCCCGGATTGGACCGTTGGACAAAAATGTCATCGTGATAGCCAACCGGCTCGGTCATGCCACACCAGACATCCCAGAGCAATTCTTTCGGGACCGGTTGGGCCTCGAACGTCGCCTCCCAGGGACTTGGATAGTTCTTGATAATGACGGTGTGAATCTTCCCAGCCACTCCGTTGCGGACCAGTTCACAACCCCACCGGTGCCACTTCATGCACCGGCGTTGAGTACCCGTTTGAAGGACCCGTTTGTTCTGACGAACCGCATTGACCAAGACACGTCCCTCGCGAATCGTCAGTGTCAACGGTTTCTCCAGATAGATATCCTTTCCTGCCTGACACGCGTGTAATGCGGCCGGCACATGCCAGTGATCGGGCACGGCAATAAAGACCGCATCGACATCGGCAGCCTCCAACATCTTACGATAGTCCTGATATGCACGACAATGCCGCCGCTCGGCGACCGCCTTTGCGCGACGAATATCGACATCGGCCGCGGCAACAATCCGACCCTCCGGAGGCAAGCCCATTAGCTGATTCGCGCGCCGACCAGCGCCGATATACCCGATTCCGATGCGATCATTCGCCCCAGGCCGCCCGGGTGCCGCCAGAACATGTGCTGGAATGATCCACGGGGCCGAGCATGCCGCGGCACCACATACTCCACGGGTAAGAAATCCACGTCGCGAATACTTTGTGTTGAAAGATCCCATTAACAAGTCGCTTTCCTCAAAACAGATCCTTGATTTTAGCCCAACCGTCACCCACAAGGCGACAGTGACACGAGCTGCCGTCCAAAAGTCCGTTGTAACCGTTCACTCTCTTCGAGTCGGTGTCTTTTTCCACGTCCATCGCCGAGGCCTGTTCCCAACTCCCCTGTTGGCGGCGTCGACAATCGAAGCACCGTCACACGGTCGCCTGAGCCGGAATCGTCACCACGCGCCGAACGTCATCACTCAGTTGTGCATCAAAAGTGAATTCACGGTCGCTCGTCGTCACATGGATCGCACGCCCCGTCGTCTCATCTCGTTTGGAATATCGCAGCAACAGGCCGCCGGCGAACTGAATCGCGGCGTCCGATGCCGGCCCCAACAGCAGTCCCTCCGCGCCGATGAAATTCTCCGGTACCAGCAACGCGGAGCTGGAGGCAGTAGGCAGCTGGTGCATATATTGCAACTGCCCATTCTCAACCTCGTCACGTCCGACGACAAACTTATTTTGTCCATTGATGCGAAAATGTCGCCCGATTTTCAGCAACTCGAAGTCCCACATTTTCGCTGACGGCTTGTGCTGAATCAAATCAAAGACTTTTCGGGAAAAGCGGTGTTCGGTCAGTGCACAGCCGGTCGATGGAGTCGGCAAATCTTTCAGGCCAAGCGATTCAGCCAGTTCGATCAGCTCTCGTCTTCCCCGGCCGGTAAATCCATACAATTTCTCGCGATCGACCCATCCTTCCCGTTCCGGTAGTGTCGGGGGAAGTGCCTTTGCCGAAAGCGGGCGAAGCAAAAGGTCTTCCAGCCCAGAATGGTATGCAATGATATCCAAGTCCCGGCGTTTCTGGCTCATCGGACGCTGGCCAATAAGCTCGCCGGTCACCACAAAGCTCGCATCCACCTGCTCCATGAACGTACGTGCCCGCCGGCACATGTACATACGGCAATCGACGCAAGGATTAGCACCTCGTCCGTATCCGTATCGAGGATACCGGATGATGTCGAGATAGTCATCTTCGGTCGATAGGATGGTCAAACGAACGCCCAATTGATGTGCTATCCGTGCCGCATCATTCTGGCAGCACGAATAGAGCGTCCTGAAGTTGAGCGCCTCGACTTCAATATCCTGCTCTTGCATCAAACGGACGACCAGTTGGCTGTCCAATCCACCCGACAACAGCACCACACAGCGCATCACATCTCCTTGAACCTAGCCTGTTCTGACACCCTACGTACGCGCTTACCGAGCACCACGCCCCGACCGCCTCCCGCTCTTAACACAATTGCCATCGCCGAAGCCCCGATCAACTGTGCGAGCCACGCACATTCGATATACTATAGCAGAAATCACCGCGGGTGCCTGCTCGGCAGCCGCCTCCGCTCGTGATATATTGACGCGTATTCCGCTGATTGAACTGACTGAGTTTGTCAACGTCCACCGAATCGGGAGACCTCGTGATGAAACTGCTGAAATCGACATCCTTGTTTCCGTTAGCCATGGCCTGGATCATGGCCTGCACGGCCGTCTACGCCGCGGACAAACCAACAAAGGACGATGGCAAGCTGCGAATCATTTGCTTCGGCGCGCATCCTGATGATGTGGAGTACAAGGACGGTGGTACGGCCGCCAAATGGGCCCGGGCAGGACACCATGTCAAGCTCGTTTCAGTCAGCAACGGAGATATCGGGCATTGGGCCATGGCCGGCGGCCCGCTTGCCAAACGCCGCACGGCGGAAGTTCGCGAAGCTTCCAAGGTGCTCGGCACCACGTCGCAGGTTCTGGACATTCACGATGGCGAGGTGATGCCGACCCTGGAAAATAGAAAAAACATCGTGCGACTGATTCGCCAATGGAAAGCGGATATCGTCATCGCACATCGCCCCTGGGACTATCACCCGGATCACCGGTATGTCGGCATACTGATCCAGGACGCCGCGTTCATGGTCACCGTGCCTTTCTTCTGCCCGGACACACCAGCGTTAAAGAAGAATCCTGTCTTCTTGTATTCCAGTGATCGTTTTCAGAAGCCGTATCCGTTCAGAGCCGACATCACGGTCTCGATCGATGACGTCTTTTCACAGAAAGTAAAGGCCGCCTCCAAGCTGGTCAGCCAGGCATTTGAAGGAGGCGCGGGAGGCAGTCCGGAACACGTCGCTTCGGTCCCTCCAGCTTCACAGCCCGAGGCGCGTCTGCGATGGCTTCGCAAGCGTTGGGAACGTCGTCAGTCAAACATCACAAATCGGTTCCGCGACTCTTTGATTCAGTGGTATGGCGAGGAGCGGGGAAAGGAAGTCAAATATGCTGAAGCTTTCGAGGTCTGCGAGTACGGGCGTCAGCCCTCAAAACAAGACCTGAAGAAACTGTTTCCTTTCTTTGACAATTGATGGACAAAGGCCGAAAGGCGACGTTCCACACCTGGGACACGATGCGTCGGGAACTGCTGGGCAGCGTTTCCATGACAGAAAGATGCGCACGTCTCCCGGCCGTAAGACTCTAGCGACAAGGAACCCCACCCGTGGTACGAACTTCGATCTCGTTGCTGACGCTGCTTGTATTCGCTTCCATCTCCACTCCGCTATTCGCCGCTGACAAACCGGCCGCTCCGGCCCCCACATTCGCCAACGTCTCGTACGGGCCCTATCCAAAAGACGTTTTGGACTTCTGGAAAGCGGACGGAGACGGCCCACGCCCGTTGCTGGTCTACATCCACGGCGGTGGATGGACCAGTGGCGATAAGAAACTGTGGCGAGGCTCGCAGTTCCGCCCCTTCTTGGATAAAGGCATTTCGTGCGCTGCGATTAACTACCGGCTGACTGGCGAGGCCCCCTTGCCCGCCCCGGTCCACGATGCGGCACGCGCTATTCAGTTTCTTCGATCCAAAGCCGCGGAATGGAACATCAAGAAAAACCGTATCGCTTTGACCGGGGGGAGCGCTGGAGCGTGCACGTCGATGTGGATCCTGCTGCATGACGACCTTGCGGACCCGAAAGCGAAAGACCCCGTCTTGCGCCAGTCAACGCGAGTCACGGCCGCCTCCGTTGTAGCCGGCCAGACCTCGATCGATCCCAAAGTCATCGAACCGTGGCTCGGTCCGAATGTCCTGAAGCATCGTATGATCAACATGGCTGTCGGCGAACCGACGATGGCCGGCGCGCTGAAGAATTACGATAAACACCATGCTCTTTACGTCGAGTTTTCACCGTACAATCATCTAAGCAAAGACGATCCACCACTCTATATGTCCTATCCCGACAAGATGACCCTCCCGTCAACCAGTGC
>JAJSAJ010000141.1 GCA_024274855.1 Planctomycetota bacterium
GCTCGATAGATGGACAATGCGCGGCTGATCGGCACATGGACAGGTTTCAGAGGGGATCCGTCCGTCCATGGTTTCAGCAAACTCCGCCATGCAACGGCCAGCTGCGTCATTAGGATATGGATCGGATCCCATCCGTACCAAGCAGCGTCCGGGCGGACAATATACGCCCCATAGCGGTTTGCAAATGGAGTGAGACGCTCATCGAGCTCGGCCGCTTGGTCCAGAATCTTCTCGCGCTTCAGACGTGAACCAGGGAAGAGGAGTTGGCTGATAATGCGAAATTTCCAGGGTCCCGTCGATGAAATCGTTTGTAGAGGCAGGCGGGTGACGATAAGCCGATCGGCTATTCCCGACAGCTGCTGAAGGCAGTGTTCGATCCATTGGAGGATCGTATCGACCGATTTTCCGTAAACGAAATCATTTCCGATATCGGTGAGCAAAGCGACCGTTGGTCGTGGCTCGCGGCGGGCAAGTTGGTTCCAAATCTCACTATCTTGGATACTCGGGAGCCGGCGACCAAATACGCTACTTTCAATGCCATAGGAGCGTCCGTGTCCGATCGCAGCCATGATGTCCAACGGTGCGTGCCGACAGTGGCGGGCTATTTCGATGATCGTTGGAAGACCCCGCACCGCATTGCTTGCCCCGAGCAGAATAACACGGTCACCGGTCGGCGCGAGTCCGTGAGTGTGAGACGACGTTGATGTCACCAAGGCCCCCCTCCGTAACCGCTTCCCATCTGCTTCATGGTCATATAGTTCGAGTAGGCCAGCGACCCGAACATCAACGCCATGAAGATGCTGTGCATCACCACATAACCTCCCACGGCCAGGATCAAGGCTGTGATTAAGGAGACTTGCAAGGCACGAAAACTCCCTCTCATGGGATCGTTCATGCAGAGAAGTGAGTTCGCGATCTGACCTCCGTCGAGCGGGAAAACGGGTAACAGATTGATCAATCCCCAAAAAATATTGATCCAAAGCATGTACTGGACCAGATACCAGACCGTGGGACCCGTACCAGCCGGCAGTTGGCAGAACCAGAAAGGGAGACCTTCTTGGAACTGGAACGAACCGCCGCTTGCCATGACCATTCCGGCCACGGCGGCGGCAAGCAGGAAACCGGCGCCAGGCCCTGAAACGGAAATCAGGATATTGGCCCGATTGTCGATTCGTGCCGGCTGAGCCCACGGGTTGCTCGAACGGTCGACGGTTGCCAATCCGCCGAACATGTAAAGCACAACGCGTGCCGCGTGGCCGAAGTGGCGAAATGCAAACGCGTGGCCAAGCTCGTGGAACAGAATCGAGACGAACATGGCGAGTATCCACATGAGCAGCTTCATGCCCGCTTCTTGGTCAAAGCCCCGCTCCGATCCAAACGATCCATTCGCGCCGAGAATCAACGCTGCTAACCAGAAATAGGGATGGACTCGGATCGGAAATCCAAAGAGATGAAATCGCAGATCGTAAGTTGTTTCAGGTGGTTCAGCGAGAAACACGAGCGCCCCCTTAAAAGCGGTTATGCGGTGTACGGTTGGGGCAGCCTGGAATGTGCCGGTAACGGGTGCGACCCCCAACGTTTATTGTACCCGAGACCAATTGTCCGGAGCCATGGTGGTCAAGCCGCTTCTTTTTGAGTGGACCGCGAATGCTGCGATTGGTGGGGTGTTTGCAGTTGGTCCAGGATGTAGCGGGCGGCCGTTTCAGTTGCTCCAGTCGTGCAGAACCGCTTCTTGAGGTCGACCAGTTGGTCGACACGACGCTGGTGCGCCACCAGATCGTTCAGCCAGGTCAGTACGTGTGCCGCAAGTTCAGGCGATTTGTCTTGATACGTGGGGAATTCGGGCATCGGAACCGGGTCGGCTTCGAGCGGTGTGGACGCAACGGGCGCATGGGGCTTCAAGTAGCGGTCTTCGCAGGCCAACAGATTGACCAATGTCATGTAACGGACTTGCAGCAGTTGTTTGCCCAGAAAATAGGTGAAGCGAGGAAGCCAATAGAGAATAACCGATGGCCGTGTGTGGTACATCAACTCGAGGGAGACGGATCCCGAGCAGGCCATGCAGCAATGGCTCATCTTGATCAATTCGCCGGTTCGGTTCGTGAAAATCTCGATCGGTAGACTACAGGAGTCGACCATTTCGCGGGCCAACGCCGCCTGGTCTTCATTGAATGACGCGATGGCGAACCGGGTCTCCGGGCTCTGTTGATGGATTCGTTCGGCCGCCTTGAGGAACCAGGGCAGGTTGTTCTTGACTTCCTGAGTTCGCGATCCGGGCAAAATAGCGACCAGACGTCGCCAATGAGGCGATCCACGACGCTGAATGAACTCGCGGTCTAGTTGTTGGTTGTTCAGTTCATCGAAGTATGGATGCCCGACAAATGTTGCGCGGCAGCCACGTTGCTGGTACCATTCCGCTTCGAAAGGCAGTTTGCACAGGACGTGATCGACAAGACGCCGGATCTTGCCGATGCGCCACCCGCCCCAGGCCCACATTTGTGGAGCACCATAGTAGAAGACTGGGATACCGTGCTTCTTGGCTCGTCGCGCAATCCACCAGTTGAATCCAGGATAATCGATCAGCACCACTGCATCGGGACGTTCGGTCTTAAAGTACGCGTCAGCTTGCCAAAGCAGCTTCCAGAAATGGTCAAGGTTCTTTAGAGCCTGGACGATCCACATGACGGCCAGTTGCGTGAGATCGGCCATCAATGTCATGCCCGCTTGCTGCATTCGTGGGCCGCCGAATCCAACAACGTCGATATCCGGATCCTGGCGTCGCAATTCACGTATCAAATTGGCTCCGTGCAAGTCACCACTCGGTTCGCCCACGGAAAAGAATACCCGTCGAGATGTTGTCGCCATGCCATACAAGTCCGAAGCTCAAGGAAATCGAAAGGGAGGCCGCGCTGTTGCATGGACGGTCCGAGTCAACAGTGGGGAGCTCGAGAAACACTTGTCACATTCGGTGTTCCAGGGCACGCTCTAAGTCACGGGTTGCCACGCATTTTCGGCACAAGTATGGCAAAATCCATCTTGCGGGAATAGGCCAATTTTCAGGCGGAATCGCCCCCTTCGAGCAGCATTTCGAGATAGCTTCGCCGTTCAGGCTGAGGCAGGTGCAGGTGGGCGGCCAGTTGTACCAGTTGGTTCTGGGCCTCGGCCAGCGTCTCGCGGCTGGCACATATTTCCAGCTCGATGAAGAGTCCGAGCCGAGTGACGTCGTCCAAAGCAATCTCCACGGAACATGTTTTCCATTGACATGTCCCCACACGACGCAGTTTGGTGACCGTTGCGACCGGTTGGAATCCGAGTGCGATCCATAACTCGATATAACCGGCCGCCATTTCGTCGCCCTCAGCCAGCGGCAACTCCAACTCGAGGCGCGTCTTGGTTAACTGGTCAATCTTTGGTCCCTTATAGGTGACCCGGTTTATCGGACCGATTCGCCGAAGTCGGAACGCTTCGTCGGTCTTGGCGAAATCGCGAACGGGATGGGCAAAGTACGTGTCGACCTGTTCGATCGGTGCCCCAAAGTCGACACCCATTGTCTGAAACTGCCGGATCAGCCGCTTGTGGTCACGCACGCGAAACTTGTTTTCGACTTCAAATGGCACGAGGTTACTCCGTGCCGGCCTGGCCAGTTTGGCAATGGTCTGGCTCACCGGCGAGATGCAGTGTTTGATGGAGGTGCCGAGTTGCCAGTTGGGGATGCTCTGCACCGACCAGGCACTCGTGCACCGCGACACGCCGTATGCCGGTCGCGCAGACTCGGGCAATGTTCGTCGCATCAATTCCACCGATGGCAAATGCTGGAATCTGAACCTCCCTGCTGATTTGGCGGAGAAATTCGAGGCCGGCGAATTGGTCGAACGACTTGGTGGTCGAGGGAAATGTGGGGCCACAGCCGAGATAGTCCGCACCGTCCTGAATCGCCTGGCGAACTTGTGAAATGTTGTGCGTCGACACACCGATCAGACGATCGACGCCGAGAATTCGACGTGCGTCCTGCAAAGCAAGATCGGTTTGTCCGAGATGGACACCGTCTGCGTCTGCCAGAAGGGCCAAGTCGGGGCGGTCGTTGACGATGAACAGTACCCGATTGCGTCGAGTCAAGTCCCGCAACGCACGGGCTCGCTGAAGCAACTCGCGATCCGATAGCTGAGGATCCCGTAGCTGCAACGCGTCGGCACCGCCCTGGATCAGCCTGCGCGCCATCGCCAGAAAAGTGGCCAGCGAGCCACGCCCATCGAGCAGGACATAAAGCCGTGTTTGGGCTAGTTGTTCAAGGGCTGAACGAGTGAGGGTCGTCGCACGCTCGAGCATGTAGGTTCGATAACGCAGAGGCTCGATCTGGGCGGCCGCCGCCGGCGCGACCACCTTCGCGTATTCCTCAATGCTGCGAAGCGCTTGCTGGACGCGTTTGCAGTTAGCGGCCGCGACAGAAGGTAAATCGGGACGCCTGTACTCGCTTTCCGTCTGAATCGTGGTTCCCACGTCGCGTGCCGAATCACGCGCCTTGTGCAGATATGTCACCGGCAGTGCGGTAGCCCATTGGGCAACCTCATGGCGGATTTGCTTGCAAATACTAGCCAGGTACGCGTCCTCAAGTGAAAATCGCAGGTATTCCTCGACGACGCGAAGACCTTCGAGTGCCCGGTTCAAGTTCGCATCCAAGATGCGATAGGCAGCGGACCGGTCTGCTTGGGGCAACCGAGCGGGCGATACCTGCCCGCGGCGAGGGGATGAAGAGCGAGGCGGCGACGGATCCATCAGTAATAGCCTTACGTGGCAGGGTCACAATCCAAGTGGCGGGAACGCAACCAATCTAGAAAATTCGTCCGCTCTTGTGGCCGTTCCCGTTGTTTGCTCGCGAGATACACACACGCACACCGGCCGCGAATGGTTTCTCGGAAAAGCGGAACCAATAATGGAGTCTGGACCTGGGACTCGAGACGTGCGGGCGAAACCCACGTCAAGATTCACGCATCGTAACACATCGACCCAGTCTGGCAATCGCGGCGTTGGAAAGTGCTGATCGAGTATGATTGAGCCGGCTAGGTCGGTTAACCCGATAAGGCTGCCTGGATGACTAAGGATTCGCCAATCAATAACTGTCGCACTCTTCCTCGTACAGACCCCCATGGGCTCGTCCCATGGGTGAATCAGTTTCGCAGCTAAGGAGGATCACCGCCCGAACGCCCCCAGTAAACGCGACAATAATTGATTCGCCGGCTCTAAGGATCGTTACCTTGTTGGCAAAGTTGAGCGACCAACGGGAGCGGGCCAA
>JAJSAJ010001102.1 GCA_024274855.1 Planctomycetota bacterium
CGCGGGAAGGCGTCGCCCAGCATCGGCATGTTGCAGAAGATCCTGGTCGCCCTGGGAAGTGATCTCGCCACGTTTTTCAGCGAAGGACGGGAGCATATCGAGGGACCGGTGTACTATCGTCAGGACATGCGCACACTCAGCGATCGGAATCGCACCTACACGATTCTATTCCCCAAACGCGAAGGGATCGCCTTGGAGATGTTCGACGAGCAGATTGCTCCCAGCCGGCGCCGTCCGCCCATGGAGCCGATGCCGTGCGATGTGGCCGGTTATGTCCTTTCGGGCAACCTGACGCTGGAGGTCCGTGATCGTCGTAAAGAACTCTTGCGGCCGGGCGATGCGTTTTACGTGCCGAAGGGCGTCGAGCATCGGGGATATGCCGCCATGGATGAAACGGTACACCTCATTACCGTCTGTTACCCGGCCAAATACTGACCCGCCGCGGAGAACGAAAATGCCGGCATCAAGAATGCTCCTGATCGGTCCCATCGTCGTCGCCTTGCTTTCGCCATGCGCGACGGCCCTCGAGCCGGAACCTCCGGGAACGATTGGCATCCGCCAACCACTCCAAGATCATTGGTTCCTCAAGTCGTCATTCCTGGCAGGAGACGACGGCGCTGCGATCTCGACCGTTGGCTTTCAAGGACAAGACTGGTACGCGACCCACGTCCCCTCAACCGTCCTGAACGCCTTGGTTCGCAACGGCGTCTATCCCGATCCGCGTGTCGGGTTGAATAGTTTTCGCATTCCAGATGCTTCGGACGAGTTCAACAAGAAGCACGATTTGGCCAAATACAGCCATTTGCCCAACCAACGCAATCCGTGGGAAGATCCCTATTGGTATCGGACTGAGTTTGATCTGCCGGCATGGCTCCAAGGACGGCATCTGTGGCTGAACTTCAAGGGGATCAACTACCGGGCTGAGGTATGGACCAATTCGAAACGAGTGGCTGGCCCGAAGGAAATGGTCGGGATCTACCGGCGATTCCGTTTCGACATCACCGACAGGGTTCGACCGGGCAAGAACTGTCTGGCGGTCAAGATCCACGGCGTGGACCATCCGGGCAAGCCCGACACGCAACTGAAGCCGTTGGGCCCCAGCCGAACCTATCACAAGAAAGAGATTCAGAAGGACGTCACCTACCCTGTCGCCGTCGGCTATGATTGCATGCCGCCCATTCCCGACCGCAACATGGGCATCTGGCAGGACGTACTCTTGGAGTGGACCGGACCGGTACGAATCGGCGATCTCTTTGTGCGCACGCAGCTGCCGCTTCCCGACACGAGCCGTGCGACCATTGCCGTGTCGGTCGATCTGGAGAATGCAAGCGACGCACCGGTCCGCGGCGTGCTGCGCGGGCGGATTGCCGGCACGCAGCTCCGTTTCGAGCAGCCGGTGGCACTGCCGCCCAAAGCGACCAGACAGGTCGACGTCAAACCGGATTTGGTGATAGACCATCCGCGGCTGTGGTGGCCCAGGAATTACGGCAACCAGAATCTGTACACGCTGAAGTTGGAGTTCGAGGCGGACGCCGGTGTCTCGAAACACGCCGAGCCGCGATTGTCGGACGTGCGAACGGTCACCTTCGGCGTCCGCACGGTCGGCCGGGAACTCTACAAGCGGGGCGATCACTACGGCCTGCGGTTGTTGGTCAACGGGCAGCGGATCTTCTCGCAGGGCGGATGGCTCCAGCCGGAACTGCTGTTCGACATGCCGGCCAAACGCGTCGAGGCCGAAGTCCGATATCTGACCGAAGCGAATCTCAATACCGTGACATTCGAGGACGTGCCGGTTCCCAGTGAAGCGTTCCTTGACGCGTGCGACCGCCACGGCCTGATGTACTGGATCAGCTTCTACGGCACGTACTGGATTGATCCGGCGACGAACTGGCCGCTGGATCACGAGCTGCTGGCACAATGTGGCGCGGACGTCCTCAAGCGATACCGGAATCATCCCAGCGTGATGCTCTACAGTTGTGTCGGCGAGGGAATGCCCAGCGAGGACATTTATCGACGTTGGCGCAAAGATGTAACGACATTGGACAAGACCCGTCTATTCATCCCGACGATCGACGTCCGCGTCAAAGCCCCGTGGATTGATCAAGATCTCCCTGAACCGCAGCGGCAAGACCGTTTCGGAGAATTTCTATTGGCTCTCGTCGAAGCCCTATGCAGACGTCGACATTGATCTTGCCAAGTGGCCACGCGGCGGATTCCCACCCGAGTCGAAGCAGCAGACGGCCGACTTCCGAGCATTGAACCGGCTGCCGGTTGTTCCGCTCGATGTGTCGAAGCGCATTGAAAACCACGACCATGAGACCGTCGTCCACGTGCGTGTGAAGAATTCGACCGACAAGATCGCGTTCTTCGTTCAATTGGCAGTCACAAAGGGCGTGCAGGGCGAGGAAGTCTTGCCAGTCTTCTGGGGCGACAACTACTTCAGCCTGCTGCCCGGCCAGTCGCGGGAAATCGCCGCACGTTTTGCCACAGAAGATCTCGGCGGCGAATCTCCCGAGGTGGAAGTCGGCGGCTGGAACATTCAAACACCGTTCACCTGCACCGGCCTGAAACTATCCAAGGCGAAAGTTGCGGTTGGCGAACCAGTGTATATGGAAGCGACGATCCGCAACACATTCCTCGACGGCAGCCGTATCGAGTTGACCATGGATGACCAGGTTATCGATTCCACGTTCGCGTTGGCACGGGGAAACGCCAGTCGGCAGGCAACCTTCGAATTGAAACTGAATAAGCCGGGATCCCATCGGATCAAGGTGGGGGACCGGACCGCAGTGATCGTAGTGGAGCAGTAGGGTGGGCACTGCCCACCAAAACAAACACGGCACACCTTCCAATTTTCGTAACTGTTTAGCCGTCTGCAGTAGGGCTTGCATCTCACTGCTGTTTTTTCGGCTGATCGACCCCAACGGCCTTGTGCCGTTGGTGAGCGAGTCTATTGAGCTAAGGCCGGCATGTCATGCCGACGGCCGCTCGCTCCCC
>JAJSAJ010001103.1 GCA_024274855.1 Planctomycetota bacterium
GAGTCGTTTCCGTATGGAACGCTTGTCGTGAATCTACTGGGGTGTTTTCTGCTGGGACTGGTCATCCACATCGGTCAAACGACGGATTGGATCTCACCCATGTACCGTCAAGCTCTGACGATCGGAACGCTAGGCGCGCTGACAACGTTCTCGACGTTCAGCTACGAGACATTGATGCAATTCGAAGCTGGGCAGTGGCAATCGGGAATGATCAATGTGGCAAGCAATGTGTGTCTCGGCTTGGTTTTTGCATGGATAGGGCTGGTGGCTGGAGGCTATCTGGTCGGTGGTGTCTGAACGTTCTCGATGTCGGGCTGTTGCTGTCCGTCCGAAACCGCCGTTCCGGGCATGCGATCTTGGATGTTTTCGTAGCTCCAAGTCGGTTCTGTTTCAGGTGTTACACGAAAAAGAGACTCGAAATCATAACGGACGGTTGTTGGGTCACGATCGACAACGATCTTTCTGGAGGGTAGCCCCGTGCGAGTACTCGAAGGACGCCAGGTCTTGATGCGGATCTTCATCGGAGAAGCAGACCGATTCGGTCACCAGCCACTTTACCGAGCCCTCGTGGAATTACTCCGCCAGGAGAAGATAGCTGGCGCCACGGTATTACGAGGCTTGATTGGTTTCGGTGCGGAAAGCCATCTACATACGACGCAGTTGCTGCGTTTGAGCCAGGACTTGCCTGTGGTCGTCGAGGTCGTGGACTCGCAAGAAAGAATCGATTCCATCATGCCGCGTATTGATGAAATGGTTCAGGACGGTCTGATAACGATGGAACGAGTCGATGTCGTTCGCTATCGCGCCAAGAAATCATGATTTCGGCTGTTGCCGTTCGAGCACAGGCCGCAGATACCGTCCTGTGTGGCTATTTTCCGCCGCGGCGATGGCCTCTGGTGTCCCGGTGGCCAGGACTCGGCCACCTGCTTCACCTCCCTCCGGTCCTAGATCGATGATCCAGTCGGCGACTTTCATCACATCTGGATGATGTTCGATTACAACGACGGTATTGCCGCGATCGACTAGCCGATCCAACACGTGCAACAGGCGTCGCACATCATCAAAGTGGAGGCCGGTTGTCGGCTCATCCAGCAAGTAGAGTGTCTTGGTGGTGCTGACGCGAGCCAGTTCCGAGGCTAACTTTACCCGTTGAGCCTCGCCTCCCGATAGTGTGTTCGATGGTTGCCCCAGTCGCAGGTAGCCCAACCCAACTGCACAGAGGCTGTCGAGCATGCGTTTGACTCCCGAAAAATTCTCGAAGAAAACGGCCGCGTTTTCGACGGCCATGTCAAGGACCTGAGCGATCGACTTACTACGATAGCGGACTGCGAGCGTTTGGGAGTTGAAGCGAAGTCCGTTGCAGTGCTTGCACCGGACGTGCAAGTCGGGCAGGAAGTTCATCTTGATTTTTGTCACCCCTTGCCCTTGACACGTTTCGCATCGTCCTCCTTTCACATTAAAACTAAAACGACTCGGGCCGAATCCGCGTTGTTTCGCGTCGCGTGTTTGCGCAAAGACTTTGCGAATGTCATCAAAAATTCCCGTGTACGTGGCCGGGTTGCTTCTGGGAGTCCGGCCGATTGGCGACTGGTCGATCTGGATCACCTTATCGATCAGTTTCGCACCTCGTAGGCCGCGGTGAGGTCCTGGTTTTGGCGCGATACCGCCCAGCTTGCGAATCAACGCGGGAGCGAGGGTATCGTTAACCAGAGAACTTTTGCCCGATCCGCTCACTCCAGTGATGCAGACGAAAAGCCCGAGTGGAAGAGTCACGTCGATCGACTGAAGGTTGTTCGTCTCCGCACCGGTTAGGGTCAGGCTACGCGATTTGACCATGCGCCGTCGACTCACCGGCATCTCAATGAATCGTTTTCCAGAGAGGTACTGCCCCGTTATGGACCGGGATGTCCGAGCGACAACAGCGGGCACGCCCTGGGCAACAATCTCTCCACCATGTTCCCCCGCACCGGGCCCCACATCAAGCAGATAGTCGGCGTGCCGCATCATTGACTCATCATGCTCAACCACCAAAACAGTGTTTCCCTGGTCGCGCAATTGGCAGAGGGCGTCGATCAATCGCTGATTGTCTCGAGGATGCAGTCCGATCGACGGTTCATCGAGTACATAGCAGACGCCGACCAGGCCCGAACCAATACTGGTCGCCAAACGCACTCGCTGCAGTTCACCACCGCTTAAGGTGTCGGACGAGCGATCGAGCGTCAGATACCCAACTCCAACCTGTTGAAGAAACTCCAACCGTCTGGTGATTTCGGCCACCAACGAATTCGCAATGATCTGATCCGATTCGGAGAACTTCAATCGCGAGAAAAACACTCCGGCCTCCGCCACACTCATCGCCGTGATTTGAGCAATTTGTTTTCCGCCCAACAGTACGCCGTTCGCCTCGCGACGAAGCCGGGATCCGGAGCATGTGGAACAGGGAACCGAAGCGCGAAACAGGTCCAGTTGCGCA
>JAJSAJ010001104.1 GCA_024274855.1 Planctomycetota bacterium
ACCGCAACGACATTCGCTGGATCAACGACCTCGATTCGCAACGGACCACCATGTTCGGCATCGCCCCAGACCAACGTTTCCATCGCGCGAAGTGTTGCCGCATCCACATGGCCCGCGTGCATGGTTCGCCACCACCAGCGCAGCTGTCCACGGAGCGTGGCGGGGCGGAGCTGGCAGTCATCTTGTTTCTGATCCGCGCCGGCCAGGAACGCCGGCGTGATCAGTTCGACCGTTGTTTCGAACTCGCGGCGAGTCGGACTGTCCAACTTGGGCCGCTGGCCCCCGATCGGCTTGAATCCGCCATAGCCGGCATTGGTCTTCGCGCCGGCACCCAGGTGACAAAGGGCCCCCAGCAGCCATTGCCGCGCCAATTCAACCTGCTCGGCCGGCACCCGATCGTGGCGTGGAGCCAACGCGAATTCGAACTTCTGACCAGCCGGAACGGCCAGGAAATAGACCGGGTTCGGGTTCTCCCAGTCGCCTGGCGGATGGTCGTTGTCATGGCTCTTCGCCTGGTAGTACTTGGGGTGATGATTGTTCACGATGTCTGTGGTCAATTGCGGCCAGTCGACCGGCCAGGCATCATGGAATACGACGACGCCTGCCTGTGAGCCGTCCGGGTTCGATACTTCCAGGTCGCGGGCAATCTTCTTCAACAACGGCGCCTTTGCCCAGCCGAACACCGCGCGGATCCGCTCCCACGCTTGCTGCTTGTCCGGTTGCGATTCCATCCAGACTTGCGTGGCATACGCGTGAGCCATGCCTTTCAGGCCCGTGCCCGGCAGGTAGGTGAATCCATAGAGTGGATGCAGACAGATCCCGGCGTTCTCCAACACCGATGCCCGAGCCAGGTGCAACGTCAGCGGGCCGGTTGTTTCCGCTTGAAAGCACATAGCCGCCAGTGACTGGAACATCCGCTCCCGTCTTTCTAGCATCGCCTGGAATCCCAGCGTATCCGGTTCGCAAGCCGACTGTCGGACAACTTCCTGGATAGTCGGAAGTTGCACATCTTTTTGCCAACTGGTGTCGCCAACCGTTCCGTGGGACGCGTAGGACGCGACGTACTTGTCGAGCGTCAAACCAGGGTGCGCGGAAGCGCTGTGCGCAGAGACAAGCCGTGCAGCTGTTTCTGGAATGGGTATTTGTGTCATCAATCCTGTTCCTTCATCAGGCCCTTGGCTTCGGCAAATCGGGTCAGCCATTGCAAGTAGGCGAGCACCTCATCGGTAACGCGGCGCAGGAACTGGGAGTCGCCGTTGACAATCCGTTTGAGCAAATCCCGTTCCGCGTTGTTTCGGTCCGGCAGTTGTTGAAAGACCCAGTCGTTCAGTTCATCCAGCAACCCGGGCACTTTGTTCTTTGCATGTAGGAAGGCGAGTGCCTGGCCGAGCCCGGAGCCAACGATCCGAACCGGCAGTTTCTTGGTCTCGCCGCCAAACTGTTTCGTGTCCTGGCGACGGTGGGCTCCTTCGCCTTGGATCGCCCGTTCGACTGCGTCCCAAGCATGTTTCGCACGGCGTTGATCCAAAGTGGGGCGACCGTTGGACATGGTAGTTGTCATCGTCGTTACTCCTGTTTTTCCGTAAAGTGTACGGCACAGAGTCCCTTGCCTGTCGTCTCGTCCCCACCGATCTGTAGAAAATCGGGCGTCGTGGTCCGCAGATATCCCAAGACCTCCGGGGCAGTACGCTCCAGTCCGCCGCGACTGCGGTTGGCAATGACCACTGAATAAAAAAGCGTTTCGGTCGGCAAGAACTCTTGATAGAAAAGTGCGCCGGTCGAAACCGTCTTGGTTTTGGGATTCAGTCCGATCCGGGCAACGATTTCCGTGGCGTGACGCGCGAAATGCGTGAAGTCGTTATCGCTGAGCACAACCATTTTCTCGGATAGCGCAGCGGCCGTCGATGTGGATGACGGAAACGCCAGCTTCGCGATTTGCGATGCGACCTCGGTCGCGTCGCCGATGATCTTGAAATCGAATTCTTCCAGCACCATCGCATTGCCGTCAAGGACGAGTGGACTGTTTTTCGGACAGCATGCCTCGTTGTCGGCCGGGCGAGCCTGAACCGTGACCGGATCGAGTCCTGCCAATTGGATATCGCGGTTAAATCGTTACAGCACACTCGGACAGGTGACCCAAGCGAATACGCCGCGCAGCGACCGGACAGGAAAGGCGAGTAACCGGGCATCGGTTACCGTGATCGCTCCGGCGTGTTTGTCAGCATCCTTCGTGTCGGGGCCGAATGCATCCGTGACTTTCTCTTCATCCGAAGAATCGGACGGCCCCCGAGCCGCATCGCGGAGCACTCCCTTGAGGGACGTGCCGGGGATCAGCGGCCATTGCGTGTGACGTTCACGCTGCACCGGCAGATCGACCACGCCCAATGCGGTGCCGGCGCCGGGGTGCATGGGGGTTTGAGCATGGATAAACAGGACGGATGTCGCTTGCTGATTACCGTTGGTTTCACTCATCAATCCAAACTCCTTTGAGATAGCAACCCCAACCTTGCTGCCGATCGAATGCGTCGTCGCTCAATGCAGCGGGCCAGTGATCAAGTGGTTGGTTCAGGAAATAGACGCTGCCGGTCTGGGCGGCAAATCGGGTCGGTTTGGGGCCGCCGCGAGCCAAATCCCAGCCGGAAACAGGTTGGTCGCCCGGCACGCTGGCGGAGACAAGCTGCTGGGCAAACAACCGTGGGTACCAGCGTTGTTCAAACAGGCCGGGTGTTGTAAGCAGGACCAGAGGCTTCTGTTCATCGCCCTTGGAATCCGCCTCTGGCCAACCCCACGGTTCGGGCAATCGGTGCACCCGCACGTGTCGTCGCTCGCCGCCGAACGCAATGGTCTCGCCCCCTCCAAGAACCGTGTCGGCCGCTTCGTCCGGCAAGACGACTTCGGCATAGAATCCGATATTCCTATTCAATGCCAGGAAACGCGCGCCGTAAATGAGCCCTTCATCAGCCGATTGGCTTCGCGGGTTGATGACGATCCCCGTCCGCCGGTCCAGGTCATAGAGGTCGGTCGGTTTCTTGAGGTGCGAGGAGGTTACAACACGGCCGTTAAGAAAGGCGGCCAGTCCATCGCGCCCCAGGAAGCCTGATACCGATTTGGTCGACTTGGTTTCCCGCACCCAGAGAGGGCGCATCTGGGGCAGTGGCGGCTGCCAGCCGGGAAGCCGATCGGCCTTGAGCGGGAAGAGCCGAGTCAGGTTCTCGCTTTGGCCATTGTGATCTTCACTGGTGGATTTCGACTGGTGCAAGACGGCGGGGGCGGCGATGAACACGTCGCGGACGTTTCGATCGACTGCTTCCGCAAGCCACGGTCCTCGCACGGCAACGCGAGCCAACCAAGGCGGTTGGCCCACGGCTTCCAGTGATTCTTCGAACGATTTGCCGTTCTGCACAGCCTTGGCTAGTCCGTCGTAGTCCGTATCGTGTTGTTCGAGAATCGCCGTCCAAATCGCACCGGCCAGTGTCTGCGGCATTGGCAGGCCGCTTTGTGCGGCCGAGGCCGGTTCAAACGGCCGTCCGTCGCGGAAGAACAGCACATCGAGCGGCTCGAGAAAAAGCCCGATTCGTTTTGTACTCATTGATCTCTCCCTCGAGCAAGAAACGATGCGGTTTGGCAGAGTGTGACGAAATCGCGAAAAGCCGCTTGGGCTGACTCCATTTCCGAAGTTTGCTTGCCGGTCCGTGAATGAGCCACGACATGCAAAGCCGCGTACGTATTGAATATCTCAGCGACAAGTTCGCCCGCTCGCGACGCGTCACCGCCGCCCGGTAATGCAGCCAGAAGTTCGCGAGTTTCCCGCTCGCTGCGATTGACCAGTCTTGCGATTTCCGCACTCATTGCTTCGATGGGCAGTCCTTCCAAAATGCCGGACTCTTTGCGCAAGTGATATGCCCAACGGTCCGATGCGCCCTCCCGTTCCTGGCTAGTGTCAGGCAGGAAGACCTGGACAAACTGTTGGAGGGTGTCGACAAACTCCCATCCGCACCAGGCGCCGGCATGTTCACCCGACCGGCGGCAGGCAAGAATCCGCATCGCATCACGGCCCGCGGATTTTGCCTCTTTTTCGGCCTCGCGCGCTTTGTCGAGTGCGAATCGGAGGTCTTCTTTGTAATGAACCACCGCGATGCCCGCACTGACCGTGGCCTTCCGGCCCATTAACAGCCGTTCGGTCCCCGTATCGTCGACGGCCCAGTCCTTTCGGAAGGTGTCGCTCAGTTTCTTCGCACACTGCAAAACTCGATTGGTCGGCAACAGTGCCAGCACATCATCACCGCCCGCATAAATCAGCGTTCCGCCATGAGCTTCAACGATTTTTGGGGCGAAGTGCAATGCGAAATTCGTTAGCGCCTCGCTGATCGCCGCGTGCATCGCCGGTCCCAAAGGGCGTTTGGCCCCCAGGCCCGGCCGCGTCCCATCCAGTCTTGAGTAATACTCGGTTGCCTTTTTGGAGAATACCTGCTCGACGTTCGGAGCCATCTCGCCCCGCAACCATTGACCCATATTGTCACCGTCCATCATCAGCACGGCGTAGTAGGCGGGTGGTGGGCCAAGGTTCCTTGGCTTACGGGCCTCCTTCACGCGAGCCCATAAGTCTTGCGGACAAGCTTCCTCCGCGTCGTCGCCGGAGCGTGTCGGCCAGTACAACCACTGGCCGCTCCAACCCTGTCCATGTCGCCGCTCTCGAGTCGGATCGATTCCCGCTCTCGCAAGCCACTCGGTCGCCGCGACGGTCGCCGTGTCATCGTATCGCAAGTCACTCGTTTCGAGGCCCAGTTCGTCGCGAAAGAAGCAAGGGCCGCAGAATCGCTTGACCAGCGATACGGCACAAAGCCGCTCGCGATCGCGCAGCCGTACGCCATCAAGGACCGTCTTCGACGCCCTCTTCCAGAACCGTTCGGCATCCTCTCGTGACCCCGGCCCCATCTGTTCATAGGTGCCAAGCAGGCTGCACTTGGGCGGCAGTTGCTCAAGCGGGTTCAATGGGATAGTCGGCGGTGGAATGTGACGAATAGCCCGCGTCGCCTGCATCAACCGGGCCGACAACTCAACGCGTGCCTGCCATTGGCCGGCATTGTTCTGGTCGTATCCTGGCTGTTCGTCATCAGGAATCGCCTGGGCTAACTCGCGTACGGCAGTCGCATCAGGAAACGCCTTTTCGAAACCGCCGTCACCAGCCAGCAGTTTGCCAACCGACTGATCATCGTTCAACGGCTTCCACGGCAGCAAAGCGGTTCGTACGTCGAAAAATGATTCGATTTGCTCTGTCCAACGTCGGTCCCACGCCTGGTCAATGTCACTCCATTGGTTATCAAGCCGATCGTGAACGGTCTTGGCAATCAAACGCCAGGCATCGAGTGCGCCTAACCGGCAGGCGTTAGCAAGTTGCTTTGCAGCTCGACCATCCGCACCCCAAGGCACCACCGCCAGGAACCGATTGGGAATACAGGGCGTACAAAGCAGCTGGGGATCGGGAACCGGAATCTTCTCTTCAAGTTCCTTTTCATCACCTAGCCAAAGGTCCAACCAGGGAATACCGCACAGCGACGGATAGATAACGGCCGTCGGGCCAAGTTCGCGAATTACGGGAAGCAGGCCTTGCCAGGTTAGCCAGCCCAATAGCATGCTGCCCGACCATAGATCTCGTACGGAGCGTGCCGCGGCGATAAAGGACTGGACCGGACCGAGCGAAAAGGACAGGAAGGCCGCACCGTGATGCCCGCCGGCGTTCGCACCTTTCAGGCCGGCTGTGATGTCCAGATGACGCCAAATCGAGTGGTCGGGAACTCGCGTGTCTGCCGGCAAGTGGGCGAACCAGGTGTTCTCTCCAGTAGCCAAGCGTTCGGGCAAGAGTCGCCAAAGGGCCAGAAACCGAGCGTCCGTATCACTCACTCCCGACACGATGTCCTCGATCGCAGCCAAAACGACGTCCTTGACAGACGAATTGGCCGTGTCGGGCAGCTGTTCGAGCAGCCGTTCTTGGGCGGACAGCGGATGGTAAGTGGACAGTCGGCCGTTCTCGATATCGACTTTGAGTTTTTCCCAACGAGGAGACGGCAGTCGCTCGGCAATCGACGCGAGGACGTCACTGTAATCCTTCATTTCCGCCTCGGAAACGGTGTCGCCCAATGCGGCTGTCGCGTATTTGCGCGCACGGGACACGTGGCCGCGGATGTCCAGGGCCTTATCGGGTGGGTCGTGCAGCCACGCGACAAGTAAGTCTCGCCAGCTCGTGGACATGAGCGGTTCTCCTCTTTGTACGAGTATCGAGGCTCGGTCGGTCAACTTTGGGCAAGGCTTGACCATCGGCGTGTCGCAGTCTGCACGATCTGAAGTGTTTGCGTTTGCAGGAGTAAAGGAAGGACGGG
>JAJSAJ010001105.1 GCA_024274855.1 Planctomycetota bacterium
GAATTTGATTGTCGATGGGAAATCGATTCCAGGCAAACCGTGGGATCGGGACCGCGGGTCGGCCAGGACGGTCGTGCGTGTGGAGGACGACAGTTTGATGATTGCCGATCGCGGAACGGCCTCAGGTGATTACCTGTACTATCGTTGTGCGTGGGGCGTTTCACCCGCGGCGGAGACAACGGTGGAGGCACGGGTGAAGGTTGTTTCAGGAGGAAGCTATTTGATTATGGCCAACGGTGTGAGCGGTGAACGACTCGAGTTGGCCCCAGGTTACATTCGATTGTATCACCATCGAAACCTGAGATATGACATGGATACGACTCGAGACTTCCATCGGTACCGCGTGGTCTTGAAGGGCGAGGACCTGAAAGTCTACGTTGATGGAATCGAACGAATTGATGGCCGCGGAGCGTTGAAACCTCGATCTGGCTATTCACGGAACGAGCTTGGGTTCGGCGCCGCCAACAGCACGGATGTGGGCGAGGCCTATTGGAAGTCCGTGCGTGTTCGAACTGGTAATTCCAGCTGCCTCGATATTGTGGTTAGTGTCAAATACGCGAAGTGACGGGGCGGCGGTGTTGCCACGTGTCACTTGAACCGACGTTCCGTTCGGTCGGAGTTCAGGTTGTGGCATGTGTGTATGCTGCGCGCACATGTTGCCGATATACTGTTGCCGCAAACTCCGACAGCCGGTGGCTTGCAGTCTTGCGGGCAAAGCCCGCGAAAGGGGTCTGGTTCGTGAAATACACACAGGTTGTCGCGGTTGTGCTTGTTCTCGGCTCGAGCGGCCTTGCAAAACCTGCCGGGCCGGTAACCTGTGTCAGCCAATCGGAAAAGAGAGCCTTGACGCGGTGGCTCGTACCTTTGCCGAAGCAGATTACTATCGACTCCGAAGTGGATGTGGCCATTTCAAATGTCGGCGTGAAAATCGTTGGAAAAACGAATCCGTGTCAATCGAACGCCGGCGGCCACCCGACTGGCGCGCCAGGTTGCAGCACGCAGCTCTGCTCGAAGAATAGACGAATGCCGCTCCACGCACTCTTGCCGTGAACGGTTGTCGAGGGACCCCCATGGGCTTGTCCCATGGGTGAATAAGTTTCGCGAGCTAACGCGATGTGGTGAAATCCTCCCTCCCCGCTCGCTCCCCGCCGCCAAAGGCGGCGGGGAGCGAGCGGGGCCTTTGGAGTGACATGTTGCTCTTTAGCTCAGTAGACTCGCTCACCAACGGCACAAGGCCGTTGGGGTCGAGTAACCGCAAAAACAGCAGTGAGATACAAGTCCTGATGCAGACAGCTAAACAGTTACCATTTTAGCCTTTTCAATTTCCCCCTTTGAGCCGGACGTTCGTGTGATGCCAAACGTCCATTCCAGCCCTGAGATCACATGCTGAGCCGGCACGCCCCGAGGAGTTCTCGCTGTTGCGGCTCGGCGGGAGCCTTGCCCTCCCAATTTCGGGACCCGTTCTCAGTCGCCACGCGTCCACTCGGATTGTCGCGCCGCCATGCGGTTCGGACTCAAGCTTCGATGCACGCCGCCCTTCTCAAGAAAATACTCTACATGCGGTTGACTCTATATAAGGAAAAGATTATATAGTGGAGTCGTTGTGTGTGCCGATATCGGCGGTACCAATTGGCGATGGGTTTGGGAGTCGCATTGGCGAGTGCCTGGTCACGTGGTGGTTGGGCGGTTACCGTCCGGCCGAGGGATTTTGGAAATCAGAAAGGAAAAGGGCGAATGGCTAAGAAAATGCTCGTGTTTTGTGGGTCCGATGATCCGAACAAGGCGTTCCCGCCGTTTATGTTGGGATGTGGCGCGATCGCGTTGGATATGGAGTTGACTCTGTTTTTTAC
>JAJSAJ010001106.1 GCA_024274855.1 Planctomycetota bacterium
CGTGGCTTCCGAAGGTTCCAGTCTCCACTCGGCCGGCAAATCTGAATGGGGTCGAGGTTCGTGACGTCGTATCATTCAGCCGAGTCCGAAAAACGCGAGCTCACCGATGCTGCCGTCCTCGACGGATCAACCGGGCGGCCATGTCAGTGCACGACCCGCCAGAATGTGAAAATGAAGGTGGGGGACTTCCTGCCCGGCCTCCGGACCACAGTTACAGACCACACGGTAACCGTGGTCCAGGTTCAATTGGCGCGCGATGTTCCGAATGGCCAACATGATCGGACCCATGATGGCCTGATCTTCGTCCTCGAGATCGTCCAGCGACACGATTTCTTTCTTGGGAATGACCAGTACGTGCGTCGGCGCTTGCGGGTTGATGTCCCGAAAGGCCAGGCAGTGCGCATCCTCATAGATGATGTCCGCCGGGATCTCTCGATCGATGATCTTCTTGAAAATCGTCTTGTCAGTCATTATTCACTCCCTCATCTTGGCACAACGAGGCTTCTGCCAACGGAATCGCTTCCTCGGCAACCAGCGTCGGAATCTCATTACGCACCGGATACAGAAACCGGCTGCCCAGGTCGATCAATCCCGCGTCCAAGGCCTGGTCGAGCGACCGGCCACCGCGATTGACAAGTCGGCCCGTTCGGCAACGCTCATTGAGTTTGCGAATCAGCGACACATCGGCCCACCGGAGCGGTGACTGTGTGATCGGACACCGGAGAAACGAAATCGGTAAGTCGTCAGCCACACTCAAAAGACCTCGCCAAGAAAAACCGTAACACTTTAGCCGAATGGCAAACTACCGGCTGGACGGGAGTAAAGAGTAGAACACTAATCACCACTTATCTTCACTGATCCAGATCGAAGACTCAGGTAAACGTTCTGATCGTGTCTGCCCTTCTCATTCGACTCTGAACTTGCAGCTTTTCACCCGTGTCTGATTCGTGCGGATTGATGAGTGTTCCAATCTTCTCTTTCCCCTGTTTTGGTCGTTTTCGATTCAGAAGTTGTTCAAGAGCTTAGGATTCTGAACCTCAGTAGCTGACGAACGGCTAAACAATTACGAAAAACTTACAAAGCGATCCGGCAACACAACGCCATCGTGACGATCGGATTCCGCAGACGCACGGCAGCACGCCTTGCTGGCGGATAGCCATCCAAACAGCGAAAATCGCCGCTCGTATTGTACCCGATTCACAGCTGTGGCAAAGCGAAAACCGTCAAGAGGATGCGTGCGACGCATCACTGCGACTATGGCGACGAGTGCGTCGTTTGGTCTTGGTGGTACTCCACTCTTTCGTCAACGTCTCTAAGACCTCGGGCGACTCATAGCGAATCACGTCCTTGCCCTCGGGTATCGGGCCGATCAACCCTCGAAAAACGGGCATTCCTCGCAGGCCAAGGTCCGTGCTGCAGTCGTCGATTCCGACCTGCGTGTGAAGTTCCAGCAGAGCATCAGGGGACGGGTAGTCCTTGATTCGCAAGCTACCATCACTCGCACGGGTCACGACTCGGCACGTATTCTTCGACATAATCAGTATTCCTCACTTGGGCCCGTTGTTGCTGAGCCAGACTCAGCGCGCAGAACTCTCGACCATTGGCGTCTTTATCGGCAGTCGGCCGGGGCGAACCCCACGCCTTTTGACGCTCGGCATACACGACGCCTATCCGCAAGAATCGGCACACATCGCACCGGTGTTCTGGGCGTTGCCAACCGACGCGATCAGGGGCTAAAGACGACGCACGGTGGCGTTACGACCCGGATTACTGTACCATCCGTCCCCAAATTGCCCCCGACCATCCGTGCGAAGGCCTGTTCGGTCCACGC
>JAJSAJ010001107.1 GCA_024274855.1 Planctomycetota bacterium
CAGACCCCCATGGGCTCGCCCCATGGGTGAATCAGTCTCGCAGCTAAGGAGGATCGCCGCACGAACGCCCCCCAGTAAACGCGACAACCATTGATCCGCCGGTCCCAAGCCGACTTTTCGGTCGCCCGACACTCTCCGTGCGGCAGGGCCGCAACCAAATCCAAGCTACCGCTCGAGGCCCCAATCGCCCGCTCCCATTGGTCGCTGGAGCTTTGCCAAGAAACTTAATGATCTTTGGAGTTCGTAATACAGAAACCTCGATCGGTTTTCCCGCAATGCCCGGAAAGCCCTCCGCCATTCAGTTCCCAACTGAGCGTTGTGCAGCTTGACCTTCGCTATCAATTCACCTCATAATCAACAAGGCTTCTGCCATTGCATCCTCCGTTCCAACATATGTGTCGCACAACTAGCTCGACGGCAACGAAGCCCCGTTTCACTGTGGGAGAGTCCGCAAGACAAGACAGCTCGATCGTAAGCGGACACGGATACGGACATGGCGCGAAGACAACCACAACATACTCGCAAACGCAAGGATCCGCCAAGGGACACGAGTGCGTCGCAATCGGTTTACTGGAAACCTGGAGCAATCCTGATGATTGCCGGTGCGCTGGCGACGGTATTGGCGTGGGCATGGTGGGGTCCAGCATCGTACAAACCGCATGTTGCCTCTCCCTTGCCCCATGAAACACATGGGCTTTCGGCCGATGGCGTGAACAATGGTGTCACATCGGAACGTGGAAAGCCTCAACCTGGAGCTGCGCCGCTTGACGCACCGATTCCGACCGATCACGCCGCTTTGCTCAACGAGATGGTTGCCACTGCCAAGCAGGTGCTCACGGACTTTCCGGCCAATCCATGGGCTTATGATTTCCAAGGCCGTGTTTATTCCTATCAAGGGAGAACTGCGGAAGCAGAACGTGCCTGGAGACAATGCCTTCGTTTGGATGCACGGAGGCCAGACGCTTGTCAGGGCCTTGCCATCCTGGCAATCAATCGAAGGGACGATGCAACGGCCGAACGACTCCTGCGACAGGCGCTTGAAATTGACCCGGTTTTGCCGCAAGCCACGATCCGACTTGCCGATCTGTTGTTTCGCGCCGGGCGAATGAACGAGAGCCTGGCGGTCTTGCAGGCTTTCCTGAAACACGTTCCCAATTCAGCCGAGATCTACGTAAAGTGCGGACAGATTCGGCTTCAAGATGGCGATTTGGAGGATGCTGAGTCGGATTTCCGGAAGGGTATCGAGTTGCTACCGACGTCAAGTGAAGCACTATTCGGACTCGGCACGACACTGGTTCGACAAGGCCAACGAGAAGAGGCCCGGAAATATCTCGAAAAAGCCCGTGAAATTAAATCGAAGATCTCGAAACCCAAGCCCGGAACCACGGCTTCAGCGGCGGACCTGAGACTAACGCTCAAAAACTGCGCCGGTGCTTACGCTTACGCTGCCGGATTGTATCTCCAGGCCGGCAACCACTCGGAAGCCGAACGGCTTTGTCGCCGAGCGGCCAAGATGGACGAGAGGAACCTTCGCTGCCGCCTGCTGCTGATCGACATTTATCAGGATGATCATAGACTGCCGGAAGCCATCCAAGTTTGTGAAGAGCTGCTTGCCCCTGACCCCGAAAACCCGGAGTGGATATGGCGGCTCGGCCTATTGAACGGCCAACTCGGGCGGTTCGACGTGGCGGAGGAAGCTCTCCGAAGAGTCATGCGTATCGAGCCCAATGTCGCGCGCAGCTATGTCAGCCTGGTGGAAGTCTACCGACGATCCGGCCGTGAGCCTCGGGCCGCATTGCCGTTGGCCGAAAAGGCGGTACAGCTTGAACCGACAGCTGCTCATTATGCCATGCTTGGCGGAGTTTATATCCGGCTTGGAAACCGGAAGAAGGCACTCGAAGCATTTGAGAAAGCCGCAACACGAGACCCAGATAATCCACGCTACCGCCACTTGCGAGCCCAGCCTCAACCAACGCATTGAAACCGACTGATTTGCCTACACGAACAGCTTCGTGACCGATTCCAATGAACAAATGACACGAACCGAGACCTCCATGCTGCGATCATCTACTCAGCCCGTTGCACCGAACTCCGCCCACTCAGCCACCAACAGCTTATGGTCCCGCATGAGAAACAGGCTCCAGTGGCTTATGCTCATGGCCCTGGCATGCACCCTGCCGCAAGTCCACGGAAAGGGAGCCGAATGCCCGATCGTGCTGACCGACGTGACCGGCCAGACAGGAATCAAATTCCACCACAATGACGGCAGCACCGGAGCCTACCGAATTGTGGAGTATGTCAGCGCTGGTCTGGCATTATTGGACTACGACGGAGATGGCTTGCTGGACATCTATTTTGTCAATGGAGCGCCATTAGAGCAAGAGTCGGTTGACTCGCTGCCAAGAGATGCTCTTTACCGCAATCTGGGTGCTTGCAAATTCGCGGATGTGACCGACGTGGCGGGGCTGGGAGACACCAAACACGGCCTCGGAGTGACGGCGGCCGATTATGACAACGATGGTGATCAAGATCTGTACGTGAACAACTATGGGAACAACGTACTCTATCGCAACAATGGTAACGGCCACTTTGACGATGTAACTGGCGCGGCGGGGGTCGAAAATGGCGACCGAGTCGGTGCGATGGTTTCGTTCTTGGACGCCAATTGTGACGGACAGCTGGACCTATTCGTCGGAAACTATGTCAAGGCCTTCTTGAAACAATCCACAACGATGACCTTCCGAGGCATCTCGGTATACCCGGCCCCATTGACTTATCCGCGTGACACGAACACTCTTTATCGTAATATGGGGAACGGGACGTTCAAGGACGTCAGCGTTCAATCGGGAATCAACGCCCACCCAGGAACGGCGATGGGAGGAGTCTGTTTCGATTACGACAACGATGGCGATACGGATATTTTTGTCTGCAATGACATGACAGCGAACTTCTTGTTCGAGAACGATGGAACCGGCAAGTTCAAAGAGGTGGGGTTGCTGGGAGGACTCGCGTACGATATTACCGGCAAGGCACAAGGCAGTATGGGAGTCGATTGCGGGGACTATGATCGGGACGGGTGGCTCGATTTGATGATGACCAACTATCAGGATGAAGTACCGGTCCTGTTTCGGAACTCGGGGAAAGGCTATTTCGACGATGTGAGTCGATTGACCGGGGCTGGTGTAAGCGCTTTGCGACTGGTCACCTGGGGTGTGGGGTTTGTTGACTTCGACAACGATGGCGACCTCGATATTTTCATCGCCACGGGACATCTCGAGGACAAGGTACGAATGCAAGACGACAGTCTCCGCTATGAAACCACGAACATCTTGTTGATGAACACGGGAAACGGCAAGTTCGTGGACGTGTCATCAAAAGCTGGAGACGGCTTGCAGGTGAAGCGTGCCAGTCGGGGCACCGTCTTTGGCGACCTCGACAATGATGGAGATATCGACGTGGTTGTGCTTAACTCGCGTCGCCGGCCAACGATTTTGCGGAACGATTCTGCCAATGACAATCACTGGATCCAGATTCGGTTGCGAGGCGAGAAAGTGAACCGGGATGGTGTGGGATCGCATGTCAAAGTCGTTGCCGGCGACCTGGTTCAAGTGGCGGAAGTGCATAGTGGCCATAGTTATCAGAGCCACAGCGGCATGCGACTGCACTTCGGACTCGCCAAACATGATCGACTCGATCACGTGGAAGTGCAATGGCTAGGTGGTAAGACCGAGCGATTCCGGAACATCTCGGTCGACCGGAAAGTAACACTTGTTGAAGGAACCGGCCAGCACCAAACGACCACCAATTCGGAAAAATAAAGGGCCCTGCTTCAGGAATCGGCCAACAATCGCTTCGATTTCGTCTACAGAAACGTCCAGGTTTTCCTAATGGTTGCAAACAAGTAAGGATTCGCCAATCAATAACTGTCGCACTTTTCCGCGTACAGACCCCCATGGGCTTGTCCCATGGGTGAATCAGTCTCGCAGCTAAGGTGTCGCACTCTTCCGCGTTCAGACCCCCATGGGCTCGCCCCATGGGTGAATCAGTCTCGCAGCTAAGGAGGATCGCCGCACGAACGCCCCCCAGTAAACGCGACAACAATTGATCTGTCGATCCGCCCCAGGCAACAACGTGTCGCCTCGGGGACCACTCAAAAACACCGCAGTCGACTTCGGAACGTCCTTCTGACTTGCAAAGTCGTTACGCGTTTCTTCGACGGGCTACAAGTCCTTCACACATGCCGGTTTTCGACAATGCCGGGGATATCAATCCGAATACCATCGGCTTGCCTCGGTTCATCGATGACTCGCCTTCATTCCGAGGCCCCCTCAAACTCGCGTACGACGATCCGGTTTCCTTGGATCTGGATGACCCGAACCGGCCGCCCCGCTTCAACAAACGAGCCATCAGTCACCACATCGATATAGTCGTTGTGAAAAATAGCCTTACCAGCCGGCCGAAGTGGTGACTCGGCAATACCCTGATCGCCTATTTGAACAGGACCATCGGATGCCGGATCCATCGGCCTTGCACCACCATCAACCACCTGCTGGCCATCGCCGGTCGGTGCTTGTAAAACAAGTCGATTGAACAAGGGGATCGAACCGTAATAGCGAGTCAGTACGGCCACTGCGGCCACGAATACGGCACCTGCACCAAAGACGACCAACAGCGAGTTCGTCAAAGTTGTCAGGTCCCGCGAACTTTCTGTAATAATGTGGCTCTGGCTGGCCATCACCACGGCGGCCAACAGCAACAACAGACCTGTCACACCCGCTACGCCAAACCCGGGGATCACGAACAACTCGATACCCAGAAAAACCAATCCGGCAATAAAGAGAATGACCTCCAGCCATCCGGCCGTCCCACCCAAAAACCTGCTCCAGAAAAACAGCGTGAAACAAAGACCGGCCGTTAATCCTCCGACACCGATCCCCGGAGCACTCACTTCAACATAAAGGGCGATAAGCCCAACCACGAAAAGCAGCCCTGTGACAATCGGTAGATTCAGAACGTAAACAGCCGTGTCGACGCCACTGCGGCTCAAGATAATCAACGGTTGCTGCAAGCGGTACCGAGCATCCAGTGCCGCACGATCGGGCACGACAGCCGAGGCCAGCTGAAGTTCGACTGCCCGCCGCCCGTTCACTTCCAGAAACTTTGCCTCTCGCGACTCGAAGACCAACTTGCCCTTCGTCCACCGTTTGGGATCATCCAGATTTCGAATTTCATGCTCCGACATGAACGTCACATCACCCGTTTGGGTATTCGTCATGCGATAGACGGCCAAGTTCATATCGACCATCGCTTCGGCCAAAGCGGGCGGGCGTCCCTTCGCTTCGGCCAGATCACGGACCTGCCGAGCCAGATCGCTCCGAATTTTTTCCGGTGCGTGGCGAAAGAGCGCATCCGGCCCCTGAAAAATGGGGCCCGCATCGCCAAACCTGGCATTGGCGGCCATGACAATTTCATCACAGCCCAGCGACAGGATCGCCGCGCCACTTAATGCCTCCCTCGGTACATAGGCAACCGTGTGAGCCCAATGAAGATCTCGAAGCCGAGCCGCAATATTCAGACTCGAGTCCAAATAGCCACCCGGACTGTCAATGTCCAACACCACCAAATCCGCCCCAAGACTTCGAGCTCGCTCCAGCTTGCGTTCCAGGTACTTCTCCATGCGAGGCGACACAATGCCCCGAAGCTCGATCAACACCCCCTTCTGACACGCCGGCTCAGCCTGCTGCTGGGCCTGGCAACACAGTACAGGAAGGCCAAAAAGCAGGACGAGGGCCAAGAACTGGTTGGAAGAAAGATGCGAGATGCAAACACGCGTGCCACCCGGCACCGAGATCGTCAGTTTGCTGACCAACGGCAAATACAACCTCGCGTTCATAAACAAGTCCGGTTTCTATAGACGATTTCCGTGCCGATTTCAGGCCGAAGCCTCGAGACAAACCATACGCTGATCGTACGACC
>JAJSAJ010000142.1 GCA_024274855.1 Planctomycetota bacterium
AGCCATGGACACCCAGCGGTTTCGTTTCGGCGAACGGCTCGACTACCGTGATCGGCTCGAGGGCGGCACTCTGGTGCGCACCGAAAGGACGCGAACTGGATTTGATCGGAGAGATCGAAGTCAAAGAAGGTCTGCCACACCCGATGACGGATGGGAAATGGGCAAAGCGTTCGATGGAAGTCCTGGCCCCGTCGCTCCCACTGCTGTCTCCCTTGGGTGTGCGAGCAGAAGCCGCCTGCTTTAGCAGGTGGAGCAGTCCCGCAAACTACCTACCGCCGCCACCTCGCACGCCCAGAAGCCGCCGTTTTTCCCGCCGCATGGTGTGCCGTTGCTCGCCGTCACCAAGTCCATGTAGGTCACGCGTCTCGAGGCGAGCTGGGTCACACCCTACCACTACCTGCAGCGGCACGCCACACCGCGTTCCGAAAAGAAGCCGCCTGCTTCAGCAGGCGGAGCAGTCCCGCAGTACACCTAGCCGGAAGCATTCAGAAGTGTGGTTTCTAGTCGCTGTTCTTGGCTTTGGCTTTTCCCCAGAAGCTGAGCCAACGGCCTTTGTTTTCCGCCGTCGAGCCGGTCTCCGGCTTGTCTGCTCCGGATAGTTCCTCGGCCAACGTCACAATCGATTGCGTGATACCGGCCCGCGGTGCTTGCTCAATCAGCGGAACGCCGTTGTTTCGCATCTCGACCATCACGCGATAGTCGTTCGGCAGTTGCCAGAAAATCTCTCGTCCAATGGTCTCTTGGGCTTTTTTCATGCTGATCTGGCCGCTGTCCAAGCCGACACGGTTGACGACGACATGCACTTTTTCTTTCAATCCAGGAATCTCTTCGAACGACATCAACAATCGAACGACGTTTCGGAGGCTGGGCAGATCCAGTTGGGTGACGAGCAGCATGCGATTGGCCGATTCGATTGCTGCCATATCAACGGACGTGTAGGCTTTGGACAGATCGATGATCACATGCGAGAACGTGGCCTTCAGTAGCCCGAGCACGCGTTGGAGCGCGTCTGGTGTGACGAGCGGGATATCCTGGAGTTGCACGGGACGAGGCAGCAGGTAGAGTCCCGATGCGTGCTTCGTCATGGATCGTTTGAGCAAGGTGAAGTCCAGCCGAGATAGGTTTTGCACCACATCGACGATCGTGTAATCCGGGATCGTGTCGAGGAAAACGTCCGCATCACCGAGTGACAGGTCCAAGTCGATGTAGGCAACACTGTTTCCCCCGTCAGCCGCCAAGGCGCATCCGATATTGACCGCAAGACTTGTTGCACCGACCCCGCCGGTGGCACCCGCGACCGCCAATACCTGGCATCCTTGAACATGCCCTGAATCTCGACCACCATGCTGATTGGTAATACGTTCCAGTGCCGTAACGAGTTCTTCGATGCTGACCGGTCGGGTTAGAAACTCCTTTGCCCCAGCTCGCATGGCTTGCAGGATCAGTTGCCCGTCGGTGCTGCTGCTGATCACCAAGATGCTGCACTCGGGGGATGTGTCCCGCAATTTGTGCAGTAACTCGACCGCTTTTGTCGCGTCGGCATCGATCGCCACGATTCCGATATCCGGAGTGGTTTGACCCACGATGTCGGCAAAGAACTCGTAACGCGACGATTCCGCTTCCAGCCAGACGGAATTGACGCCGAGCAACGTGTTTTTCAGTTCCTCGCGAGTTGAGTCGTTGGGGTCGACCATCGCCAGGCGAAGTACATTACTCATGGCAAGAACCACTTTCTAGTGACAGCAAGAACACTCGTATCCAGGATTTCACTTGTCTCCGTCCTGGTATACTACCTCAGTTTGTCGTATCCGATCGGCCCGACCATCCCGGGTGTCGTGATCGGCGCCGGTGTGCTGCTGTCGATGGTTGCGTGAATCGGAGGACGCGTCGCTTGGCCGACTGGTATGTCGGCAAGTCGTGTCGGACGCCGACGAGACCGGCGCGCTGATGCGTCGAACGGTTGCGGTTGGGCAGGTTGGAATTGTTGTGGCACAACTTCCTCCACGGGGCCGATCAATTCGCTTCGAGTATTGGTCGGGCAGGTCGAATCTTGGCCATCGGGGCAACATTTGGGCACTTCCATATAGCCCCGGTAATACAACTCGACATCGTTAGGCGAAGTACTCGCCTCACCCACACTGCACGGGGGCAATACCTGGGGATCGACGGCACTGACAAACTCGGGAGTTACCATGATTAGTAGTTCGACTTCGTTCATTTTTTCACGAGTGCGTCGGAAAGGCACTCCGAACCAGGGTATATCGGCCAGCCACGGGATTCCACGCTGTTCGGTTTCAACACGAGTCTGAATCAAGCCGGCGAGTGCCAATGTCTGGCCCGCTTTCATTTCGACCGCCGTGTCGACCCATCGTGTCCGCAGACCTGGCACGGAGATGTCGTTGATCACAACACTGCGTGATGGATCGATTTCACTCACTTGGGGACGCACTTCGAGTCGAAGGTTGCCGTTTCCCAGTACTAAGGGCACGAAATCGACTCGTGTTCCATACTGGCGGTATTCAATGGACACGGTTCCAAGGCTCTGGGGAACAACGATTGGAAACTCGCCACCCACGTTAAAGCCGGCGGGGCGACCACTGGTCGTCACCAACGTTGGTTCAGCCAGGACCTTAATCAGATTATTTTCACGCAGGGCCTCGATAAATCCGAAGAATGCTCGATTTCCATCGACGAGTCCAAAGCGAATCGTGTCGCCCCCTGTCGCTCCGATGGCACCGGGCACGGCCCCACCGGCAACCAGGCCACTGACACTCTGCACCACGAAGTTTTCATTGTCGAAATACGACCAGTCGAAACCGGCAGCTCGCAGTTTCGTCCGAGACACTTCCATGACCTTGGTTTTCAGCAGGATCTGTTGGACACCACCAATCGTCATATTGTTGATGACTTTCGGATAGTAGTCCTCGGCCATGCGAACGATGCTCTCCACCATCGCGGGGCTTGGAACGTATCCCGACAAATAGACGCTACTGGCGAGCGGCCGGACGCGAATGTTCGCATCGGGAAACTCGCTTCGAATCAGCATCTGTAGCTCGCGAGCGTCCGGAACAACGACGACGTCGACGGTATGGAGTTGTTTCTGATCGTCCCAGACATTCAGCTGCGTGACACCGGCTCGGAGTGCCGAGATTTGGATCTGGTTTGGTGAGATGGGGGTAGCACGCACGATTTCCGGATTGTTCACGAGCAACCTTGGTATTTTGTGGTCGAGTGTGATGATCCGGCTGCTTGCAACAACCATCTCCATACGCTGTGTCGGTCCGTCAACGCGGAACGTAACGGCCTTGTGCAGCGACTCTTGAGCATGCAGGTGATGTGATTGCCCACACGAAATCGACAGTGCGGCAAAAAGACCGATCATGACGGACAAGACCGTCCAAGATTGCTTTGACATCCGTGTACTTCCTTGCGTTAATCGGGAAACGCGTTCAGGCCCTTGTTGCACGCGCTTTCGTGCCTTCACCCGCAATCATGCCTCCCAGGCATGTCGCATCGGTTTCATGGCGTTCACACAAAGTGAAAAACCGTGTCACCTTCTTCGTTTGTCGTCTGGTACGGCAACTCGTCTTTGCGTTACCGTGTCGTCGTAGCCATCAGACAGTCCGTCGTTTGTTCCTATAGATGCTTTGTTGAAACAGCCAGGAATCTCGAAGTTCTAGTCGTCCGCAGGCGCCGGTGGGTCGGAATCCCCATCCTGCTGCTGCTGCTGCGCTTCTTCCACTCGCGGTGGCATGGCCGCCGAATTGGCCGTTGCCGAACTTCCCTGTAGACTGCCGGGTACAGGCAACCCTCGTGACCGGAATGGAGTCGGTTGGCCGTTCCAACCTGTTTGCTGGTTGCCCCCTGTTTCAGGAAGTCCAGTTTCATCTTTCCACGTGAATTCAGTTCCGCCGTCCGGCGTCAGCACCGTCATTTGCCATGCCGGCTTCTGCTCGATTTGCATGGGGGCCATGGGTAGCGAGATCGGTGTCGTCATAGGGGTATTCCGGGACTTGCCGGCCAAGCCGGAAAGGAACTTGGCGAAGCCGCCAGCCTTCTGGCCGTCCGTTTTTGCCGGGGCATCCGCATCTGCATTTTCTGACTTGCTGCCGAATAACGACTCAATAGTCGCCGTTTCGCTGACGTTGTTGTCGACTTCTTCATTGGGGCGTCGCAGGACGAGCCGCAGGTTGCCTAGTTCGGCGGCCAGCATCAATCGAGCCACCTGTTCCTGCTGGACCAAGACCGATACCGTTTTTGCTATGATCGCTTTGCCATCCTCAGCGACTCCCTGTTCGGTTTCCGAGTTGATCGCGAAGACCCGCACGTTACGTAGGATTTCTTGCGTACCCGTTTTGGGGATATCGCGCCCCGCTTTGAAGTAACCGAATATGTCGACGCGATCGCCCGGTTTGACAAGATAGGAGACGGCCGTATCCATGCGCACCGTCAAACTGCATACGCGGCACCCGGGTGGAATCTTGATCGCCGGGCCGCTGATTCCATCGGCTAATTTGCGAGTGACAATCGGTTCGCCTTCGTACAGTCGGGTCCGTGCGAACTGCTCCGTGACGTCTTCAAGACTGGTGATCGCCCCCTCGGGTATTTTGGACTTGGGCCACTCCTCCATCCGAACATTTTCCGCGGTCAACTGCTCGTTCATGTCAATGTCAGTGGTCGCGACGTAGATCGGAACCGTTTCAACCTTGCCGTTGCCGGAGTTCGCACCACGTTCCATAACTTGACTTATGGCGATGGATGCTACCAAGCCACAGCCCAAGGCGATCATAATGAGCACCAATGATTTCGCACGCATTGCTTTTCCCCAGTCCCGTCGATGGCCTGAATGCCCGCTTAGCTCCCAGACCTTGGAAACGATCCGCCGTTACGCTTCTGCCGGTTCACTACTGAACTGCCTCACGTCGCATTACGGTTGTCGCCGAAAGTGTTTTTCCGCCAAGATACATAGGTGACGGCAACCAACTGACCTGCTGAAAATCCACACTGATCGTCACCGTAATCGGTTCCCCAAATTGTGCCGTCTCGGGATCCGGAGTGACTTGTGCGGGCACGGCGCCCTGGACACTTGCGCTGGTCAAGTATTCATCAACTCGGGCAATGACGTCATTGCGTGTGGTCCCATCCAATACGGCCAGGCGAGCGCCTTCACGAGAAGCATTCACAAGGATCTGTTGGACCATCACCATCCGCCCATATTCGATCATTCCGAAAACCAGTAAAAGGAAGATGGGGGCGACAACGGCAAACTCGACGGCCGCGGCTCCCGTTCGTTGTTTTCGGTACGATCGGAATACTCGGTTCAGCTTCTGACGTTTCGCCGTTACAGTTATCCGTTGCTCCCTATCTAGTCCAGTTTCCGTGCGTGGCTCATCTTCTCTGGTTTCGGCCTGCGAATTACTCATACCAACATCCCCATCCAAACAAAGTACCCAACCGTTCCAATTGCAATTGGGACGCCGTAGGGCAACAGAAGCATCGAGCTTTTGCGTTGTGCAGCGATGGTCGAAAGCTGATTGGGGTCGCGGATCGTCATGATCTCGGTCAGAATCAACCAGAATTGGTTGGCATGTTTTGTCCAGGCTCGTCGGATAACCACCATACCGACGGCCAGGATAGCCCCAACAATGGCGGAAACACAAAATGCATAAAAAGTGTGTGTTGCGTGCATCCACGCACCGACCCCAGCAAGCAGCTTGACATCGCCGGCGCCCATGCCACCAATGGCGTAGGCCGGAAGTAAAAGGAGCAGACCAACAGCCGTACCAAGCAGGCTCCAGCCGATGCCGGCCAAGATTCCATTTCCCGTGACGGCAGCCACCCCGGCACTGACGATCCAGCCGGAGATGATCATCGAAAAGGTCAGCCAGTTAGGTACTTTCAGCTCGAACCCATCGATGACGGCGGCCAAGATCAGGAACAGGGTGACGACCCAGACGTTCCAGTGTTCGATGATAGACATTCCAAATGCAGTCAAGTAGTCCATTTCGTTCTCTCCTCCCCCGCGTATTGTGTTTTGCTTTCCCCGAGTGGCGTGGCATGCGATAACGAGTCGTCAACCGCGCAGGCTGAACAGGCAGCTGACGAAAGCGACAACCACCGTGAAACCGTAGCACATCATTTCCAGGGCCCCGGCCATCGCGTCTCCGGGAAGCATCGTGTGCATCGCATGGCTCCTGTATTGCTAACATCAAAAATCGTTACTGTTTTGCCAACGTTGCAGCGACCAACGGGAGCGGGCCATTGGGGCCCCGAGCGGTATCTTGGAGTCGGTCGCGCGCTGCCGCCTTGTGTTCGGCGGAACGTAGCCGTTCACGCCGTTGGGGTCTGGCGCAATTTTCGGCGGAGACAGCGTTTTTTTACGCGAACGCGTTTTGTCGCCGAAAATGGGTCTGACCCCTTGGAAGCGAATGAGTATTCAACTGCAAAACTCCCCTTCGGCACTCGCTTTTGGAGTACCGAAGGGGAAAAGTCGTCACATCATGGTTGCCCATGTCGTGTTCAGGCTGGCTGTTAGCCCAGCTGGTTTGCGACATCGCTGAATGTCTGATTTGCGTTTGTTCCGATCTGCTGAATGGCCGTCAGGCAGACAATGATGATCAGCGCGAGCATCACGGCGTACTCTACCGCGGTCGGGCCATCTTCCGAAACGAGGAATCGTTGCATCTTCTTGGCGAGACTCTTCATAGTTTCCTCCAGATTCTGGGTGGTCACTCAGCCATGATCGTTCTTGGCTGTGGACAAAAAACCAACTTGACAAGGTATGTCCTGGCATTCTGTTGGCACTTGGGCCGTGAGAATACATCAGAACGGACTCTGCCTCTCCCTCGGTTTCCCGATCTGGTATCAAGTCGTTACCGCAAGTAATTCGGTCGGACGACGTACACCCGTTCGGCAGCCAGGCTATCGCATGGCATGTGCGATGCGACCCTCGGCTTTGCGACACCAGCCTTGCGACCAGATTGCCTTTATCGAGGATGTGAGGCTCAAATCAATGAGCTGTTTCCACGCGCAAGACGACTTTAGATGAGATCGGTTCAACGTGTGGAAAACGACTCGTGCAGCCCATGACAAACGTCGTGAATTAACTGCTGCACTTGAAACCTATGTCACATTCCAGGCATGTCAAATCGCCAACTTGAGAGAAAGTTGTTTTTTCTGGTTTTTTGTGTTGCAGGGCCGACGCATTCGTTTGTCGGTAGCCGTTCACGCCGCTGGGGGCTGACGCAGTTTTCGGCGGAGACAGCGTTTCTTTACGCGAACGCCTTTTGTCGCCGAAAATGGGTCTGACCCGGCATTGATCGTAAGGTGGTCCAGGTAGGTCCCGCTTGCCGAGCGGGACATGGCGTAATCCCGGACGCTACAAGAGGTTTGGAACTGCAGCCGGGACCTGTTTGCCTGCTGCTGGACCGGATTGCGATCAAGGCCCCCTGACCCCTTGGAAGCGAACGTAAGCATCTGGCAGCGAGTGTGATCGAATTGGCGAGTGGTTTTGATTGGAGGTGATTTCGATCAAGTCACGTTGCGACACGACTAGAGCGGCCGCGACGTAATCAATGCGCCGCGGCCGATCAGGACGCTTCGTCACAGCTTGGTCGCCTGGGCTGAATCTACTTCGCCGGGTCGCTGTTGATCTGCTGATCGATAAGGCCCTTCAGCAAATTATGCGTCTTGATCAGCGCATCAGGGTCTGAGCTCAGAGCAGTCAGCCGTTCATAGCTGAGCAAATTTTGCTCGATCGCGGCGAATGTTCCCATCTGAACGATCAGCTCGATTTCTTTTGAGAAATCGGCCTGACCGTTGCGATCTGGGATTTGCGTATTGAGGCCCATACTGGCGAACTTGCCCATGCGGCGCAACATCTCCGCGCGTGCCAGGCATGTCGGCTCGTCCAATACGAGCATCTGGAATGCGTGCAGTGCTTCCAGTTTTCTCGACACGTCCGAGTCGCGATCCCATGCGCTCTTGAAATCGTACGTTGCGAGAGCAGAGTCAATATCCATGAGTTGAACTTTCTAACCAGCGATGTCTTCATCTAGCCGGCGTAGCGACCTTCGCATTTTCTCGCGTGCAGCTGAGCACCGAGTGGCAACCGTGCCTGCCGGTAGGTTCAGCCTCGCGGCAATCTGTTTATAGGTCAGCTCTGTCAGGACCCAGAGGAGCAGGACATCCCTTTCATCCTCTTCCAGTTCATTCAAACATTCAACCATCACGGTGCCTAGTTCACGCAACTGCTCAGGACCATCTGGTGTTTGCTCGTTCTCGTAGTGCAAACTCGCCAGATTCGCGTCACTCAAAGGCGTCACATTAACACCGCGCTTCGCCACCTCTCGAATCATCGGCCAATAATCGGCGAAACTGGATCCCAGAAAGTGGTGCACGTCGTTTTGGAGTGACCCCTCGTCGTAAAAGGTCACTCGGAGCAGTTGTTTCAGCTTGTGGACGATGTCTTTAGGGACCCCCAATGACTGGAGCTGCCCAAATGCCTTTTTGTCAGTTCCCATCGAATCGTTTTCAGTCGCCGGAATAGCTGAAGAACTTCATGGTAGAGAATGGTTGAAGCCCAGGGTTGCCAACCGTTGCCGCGGCCTAACGGGTTGAAGCCCTGTTGAACGGCTTTCGTGAAAAGGCGTGTTTTGAGTTCCCCCAACGCGTCGTTTGCCATCTCAGGATTTCCCCCGGTCCAGGAACGTGCCTGGGCCATGAAACGCCGCTCGTATCGCCCCCATAGTTCTTCAGCGGCCAGATTCGTTCGCGTCTCCGAAAACAGACGAAACATCAACCCTAGTTCCTCGTCATCACACCAGTACAGCCGAGTCATGGTTCCTTTGGGCTCATTGGCCTCGAATGGCTGAATCGCGGTTTTCTTGTTGGTTCGTTTTGTGGCAGTCTTCCGTTTATTAGTCAATGTCGCTTCGAGCTTGTTGGTCTGCATAAAAAGCACCCCTTTTCTTGCGGCAGGATGATGCCAGGCCTCCGTTGAGGTCTCAGCGCTGAAGTATATGCGTTTGAAGCGAGCGTTTCCTGGACTCTTTTCAGATTATTTCAAGGATTTCTCAAAGCCTTGTGGTGACGCGTGGCGGATGACGAAAACCACTTTCTTGGTACGTCCAAGCTCACAGGGCCGCTCGCATCGTCTCTGAGACGCTCGAATCCGTTGTCTGAAACGCTCACCCCCGTTTGCTGACCGCGCGGTCTTCCGCCTGTCTGGTCAGCTGTTTTTGCTGCGATTGCCCCTTTTTTCAATTCGTTCGCAAAAAACGGCCTTACTTCGCATATATCTTTCGGACGGACACTCAGGCCGTGGCCCGATCCTCGCCGGTTGTGATCGCCCAGCGCCCGCCTGGCGGCAATCCGGTCTTGGCTCGCGTTATGTGGCCCGTGCCATGTGGATTGGCGGCGGCGGCTTGCGAGCTGAACGCGTCAAGGGTCAAGATAGGACCCCCGGTTTTTCGGGGGCGACCACGCCGCTGGGGTCTGACGCAATTTTCGGCAGAGAAATCGCTTCTTTACGCGAACACATTTTGTCGCCGAAAATGGGTCTGACCCCTTGGAAGCGAACCGGTTTTAAGGGGGCGAATACCCGCATGAAAGGGGAATTGAATCATGAGCCAAACAGACAACTGCAGTCTTTCACTTTGGCGATGTGACCCGCATCGTGACGATCAGAACGCCTTGCTGCAGGTTGGGATCTCGGGTCCTGTGCGTCTGGACCCGCATGCAGATGAGCCTGTGCAGCCACTGGCAACACGCCATTGCACCGATGTCGTCATCGTTCCGGCGAAGCCAGAGGGGCCTGCTATCGCCGTGCTGCTCGTGCCCGAATCGTACCACTCTGTGGTCGCCTTGAATACAGTGCGCTTGCAGTCGGGTATCCATTTGCTGGCCCATACCGACCGAATCGATGTGGCGGATCGGACTTTTTGGGTGTCTGCATCTAGCTCGGTTGTGCAGGCTGAGTACGCGCCTGACGTTCATGGTGCGCGCGTGTTCTGTTTTCTTACGAAAGCGCGAATTCAGCCCGGTGAGTGCATCAAGATATGTCCCGGTCTGCCGGGCGTTTCGTGTGGTGCTATTTACAAGGCGGATGCGTGGGACATGGCCATGTCGCCGGATTCTCGCATCAAGTGTGCTAACTGCGGCTATCGTCCCGACCAGGA
>JAJSAJ010000143.1 GCA_024274855.1 Planctomycetota bacterium
GCGATAAGCTGCCTGCCAACGTTCGCGTTCGATGCAATTCGCGAATCAGAATCTCCCGAGGCACCACCGGCAGTAAGGGAACCTGAGATGGCAAAACCCGGAGCTGGACGCCAATCTGGCCAATTATCTGGTATTTGATCGCATCAGGTGGTGGAAGCAACGAGACTATTTCCTCGACGCGTTGAACGCTCTCCAGTTGCTCCAGTTGCCGCTTTTTTCGCAATAGCTGCTCGGGAGTCTCAGACATCGAAACGGCAAACCAGACGCTGTGGTCACCCGTCTCCAAGAGCCGCTTTTCCCATTTCACGCTGTCGAGCCCGTCCGCTTGTAAATGGAGCAAGTTGTGGTCGAACGTCAGCCAAGCGATGCCCACACCCAAGACAAGTGTCACCATCGCCGACAAGTTCAACATCCATTACGGTGCCCGGAGAGCCGGTGTGCACAAAGCCACAAAGGGCAGGGGACGCGGCGCCCTCCAACTCGTCTGGTGCCGCTGCCAACGCTGGATTAGAACGGGCAGGACTCCGAGTGCTGCGATGACACAAAGCAGAATCCCGCCGCCTGCGATCAACCCCAACTCGGCAACACCCGTGAAATCGGTCAGTGCGGCTGAAAAAAAAGCGACTGCCGTCGTGAGCCCGCCCGTTAGTACGCCCGGCCCCACACTCGCTGCCGTCCGAACCAGGGCCTCGTCGTACGGTAAGTGTGATGAACGGTACTGGGCGAAACAGGTGACATAATGAATCCCGAAATCGACTCCCAAGCCAATCAGAATCACGCCAAACGACATGCTCAAAATATTTAGATGACCCACACCCAGAGTAATAAAACCAAAGGACCATGCCATTGCGATCAGCAGTGCCAGGACGGTCATCAACGGCAAGCGAATTCCACCAAATCCCGCAACAAACAAGCAAGCCACTCCCACCAACGACACAATGCCCGCTATCAGCATGTCGTTCTGACTGGTTTGCATCTCGTCATTTTCAAGGACCGGTAAACCTGTCAGGCCAATCTTGACGTCTGGGTGTGTACTTTGCGCCGTGTTCAGTATTGCCCGCAATCGAGCAATCACCGACGTGCCTCGCGCGAATTGCTCGTCCTGATCACCCACCAATCGCACCAGAATAACGCCGAGCCGCCCTTTGTCAAAAACTAAGTGGTTATCGTTCCCCGCAAGTAGATGCCTTGCATTGCCGGATAGCGACTCGGGCAACGGAACCAGTGAGACACCACTGGCCGGCTGCGCGTGGTTTTTCCCCAATGCATCAGCCAAACCTCGAAGCAGCAACCCCATTTGCTGGACGAGCGGTTCCAGCTGATGCTCAGCCTCCTGGCGATCCGCCATGCGACTCAAGGCCGCAGCCTGCTGGTTCCATTGCTGGAGAACGGTTGAAATCTCCAGGTGAGACCAATCGCCGTGCAACGCCGGCGCGATTTGTTGCAGGGCGGCCTGAATTGCCCGTAGATCGTCGTGGGCAAAGTAGTGAAGTCCCTTGCCACGAATCCCACTGATGTCCACTTGCGACAAGACGGCGCGACATAGCTTGGGCGACGCTTCCAGAGATTCCGCAAGCTGGTCCATTGCCGCGACCACCGCCGATCGGCTCTGGCCCTCCACGACGATCACCGCGTCATCCTCGCGACCAAACTCGTCCAAGTAGCTGAGCCATCGTTGGTTGTATGAACTCTCGGGATTAAGCAATGCCAGACGACTTGCGTGAAATCTCAGCTTGGTTGCCGCCAGACCGATCGAAGCAATGGCCAAGAGCAGGCTCAACCATAGAACCACCCGTGGGTACCGGAGCACCAGTCGCGTTACCTCGCGAAGAGGCCGAGCCAGCAACGAACGACCGCGCGCAGCTTGCCGTTCCGGCAGCGGTGAGCGACTGGCAGTACGTGACGGCTCGCTGGGCATCCTGGCTACAAACTGTGGGTAAGCGGTGGCGATCGGACCACCCTCGCATCAAAGATGATGTCAGGGGGGCCGAGTCCGCGCGGCGTACCGGCCGGAAATGAAATCCGTTCCGCCGGCGGGAATTCGAGGCATTGTAGCCCGTCCTGAAAAACGCGACAAGACGAACGCGGCAACTCTTTCGGTGCACACCTCCCCCCTCCTGTGTGCTAGACACAGAGCAGGGGCGTGATTCCGCGCGTATTGCCCCCTGCCTCCATTTCGGGTAGCCATTCACGCCACTGGGGTCTGACGCAATTTTCGGCGGAGAAAGCGTTTCTTTACGCGAACACATTTTCTCGCCGAAAATGGGTCTGACCCCTTGGAAGCGAGCCGGCGGCCTACATTCCGTGAACGGTTACCATTTCGGCAAGACAGACAATCTCGAAAACCGACCGTGTTCTGTACTCTTCAATCGTCTCCGGCCTCCAGCCGGAGCCTTGCGTGCTGGAAGAGGCTTTAGCCGAGCGTGTTGCCCCTCGCTTGTGCGGCGCTTCCGCGTGTCATGCCCACTCACCTGTCGTTTGCGCAACGAGCCCACTCACCGTTACGGCCCAACTGCTTTCCTACTCTTCTCCTTTGGAACTCGCTTGGAAACCAGCGGTTCCCGCTGGCCCCTGAAACGCTGTAGAAAAGCGTGTTTTTGGTATTTGCTTTCGTAAACATTGATGGCAGAATCCCGGTCGGTTAGCTAGCGGCGCCGGCTTGCTAGCGGTAGGAATCGATTCCTCGATGGA
>JAJSAJ010000144.1 GCA_024274855.1 Planctomycetota bacterium
ATGCCGAGCAGGTCCGCAGCCTGAAAGGCCGCGTCCGGTGGACACCAGGAGTGGAAACGAACGTGGTTCAGGTTGTGATTCTTGTAAATGCCAAACAGACGCAACCAGTCCTCGACTTTGGTCGACGGGTAACCCGTCAACTGAAAATGAACACAATCGAGATTGCCTCGCAGGAATATCGGTTGGTCATTCAGCAGCAACCTGTTTCCATCATGCGATATATCACGGAAGCCGAAATGCACAACGCGCCGGTCGAGCATTTTCTTGTGACGCAAGAGGCTGATCGTCGCCTGGTAGAGGACCGGGGAGAACTCCGACCACGCCTTCACCTTCTGCCCGCACGACAAGCTCAAGACGCGCGTCCCCCCGTCCACGTCGATCGAATCCTGCCCCTGCACGATCAGGGCATCTGATTTCGGCTCCAGAACTCGAACAGCTATCACCAATGGTTCCGTGGTCGAATCCGACCCTTGGCCGGCTATCGCTATGTTGACCTTCAATGTCCATCGGCCATCTCTCAATTGCGTGAACAAGCGACTCTGCCTGATGTGAAGTCTTGGAATCGCCTGCAACTCGATTGTGCCGACAACGCCATTCCACCGAGTCTGCGTTTCAGGACCATACGAGTGGCTCATCGTTCCCATCGGATGAATCAACCGATTGTCGATTCGTAGGGTGAGCACATGCCTGCCCGGTGCCAGGTTGCCAAGGCTGTGCACGTGAGGAGTTGCCCAGGAATCGAGCGTTGCACCAACTTCGCGGCCGTCAATCCACACCCGCGATTGCCACAAAACGCGTTGGAGAAACAGACGGACCTCCATTCCGGCCCACCGATCTGGGATGTCGATATCACGCTGGTACCAGGCCGGTCCGATGTACTCGTGCCGACGCGTCAAGACCCCTTTACGTTCCGGGCCCTGTTTCCCGACGCCCGCCTGGTCGGTCGTGCCGGGAAGAGTGATCGTCTTCTCCAACGATCGCTCCGCCCACGCATCGCGGACACCCTGGTCGTCAGGATCGACAGCGAATCGCCATCGACCGGCTAATGATCGCGACCCTTTGACCGAGCCACTATCGCTGTCGCACATCGGCCCCGACACAGGCAAGAGTGTCAACCGCGATTCGTCTGCCGAAGCAGGCCAAACGACCAACAAGAGCGTGCCAAGAGATACCAATAGACCCGACACAACTGACAGAGTGTTCTTCATCGCCAGGTTATCCATGCGTAGAACTCCGATCGTCGTGAGCCAATATTCCCAATACTTCACAACCAACCAGAGCGAGCCCGCACACGATCTGCAATGGCCTTCCGACTCCACCCCTCGGCTGGTCTCAATCGTGTGCTCTATCATAACCTCGATCGCCATTCAGTTGTATTCGAGAGGCGATAAGTCGGCATGCCCTTCAACTGAGAGCGTGTCTCGAAATTGGTTGGTGTTTGTCGACATGGGAGGGCGAAGCTCCTGCTGAGCCGAGACACCCGGATAAGTTCTCGTTTTCCCGGCTCACCCTCCCGTTTTCGGGACACCCTCTCAGTTGCAAACCAACCCTGTTCCAGATAGTCTCAGCACTGTCAAACTGGACGCGAGTTACGCTCACACGCCAAAAACGAGTGGATTGTGGGCTACCCCACCGCGTAACCGTTCACGGCGAAAGTGCGTGGAGCGGCATTTGTCATTTGTCACTTTTGTTACACTTTAGCCAAATGGAGAACGCGCGTTGGTCGAAGGGCCCCCATGGGCTTGTCCCATGGGTGAATAAGTCTCTCGAGCTAAAAAGCATGTGATGAAAACCCCCTTTCCGCTCTCTCCCCGCCGCCAAAGGCGGCGGGGAGGGAGCGGCCGTCGGCATGACATGCCGGCCTTAGCTCAATAGACTCGCTCACCAACGGCACAAGGCCGCTGGGGTCGATCATCCCAAGGGATCAGACCCATTTTCGGCGACAAAATGCGTTTGCGTAAATGAACGATTTCTCCGCCGAAAATTGCGTCAGACCCCAGCGGCGTGAACGGCTACCCCACCGCCTTGCTTTGCGGCCGGGTGGCGAGTTCGAACAGCGCGAGATTTGCGAATTCCAACCGGAGATAGCACAATGCGAACTGCATTCTTTCGCGATTCGAGGGCATCCACTCCGAGTTCGTCTGACTCGGCTCATTTCAAGGGTTGCGGCAAGAGACTGGTCAACGGATCTTGCAGTTGGGAAGCATGCGCAACTCGACGATTCCTTATACACGCTCTGAGTCTTCTGATCGCCGTGGGAACCGTGTCGACGGCACCGTCGCTTCGAGGCGATGAACCGGTACTGAATTCGATCATCGCTCTTGAAAACGACGTTGTGCGAATCGGTATCGACCGGCACACCGGTAAGTTGCTCGAACTGACCGACCGGGTATCGAATCTGAATCGCGTCGGTGACTCCAAGACAATTGACGGACTTTGGACATTGACGCTGATCGTCGACGATCGGGACATTCCGGTCAATCCAGCGCAAGCCAAGTCGTTCCATGCCCGACGAACCGACGATGGTCAGTCATTGCAGCTTGCATGGGATGGATTCGAGGGCGTTGATCTTGCCGAACTTAGAGTTCAAGCCACGGTCCGCTTGGACACAACGGCACCCGTTGCGCGATGGCAGATCGCCATTAGCAAGCCGGAACAGACCGGTTTGCGACAGGTCGCATTCCCGCGGGCATTTGGGTTAGCCAGGCAGACGGACGAGCATCTGGCGGTTCCTCTTTGGATGGGGCACCAGCTTTCCAATCCGCGTTCGCTGCTCTGTCCACCGGGTGGCCGACCTCAACATTGGTCTTGGGAATATCCAGGCCGCCTATCCGCGCAGTGCATCGCCTTCTGGGGCGGCAAAGGCCATGGCTTTACGCAGCATGTGATGACACGGCCGTCCTTCGAAAGGCCTTCGCCATCCAAGGAACAGACGATGGAGCCGTGAACTTTGAGACCGTTCACTACCCAGAGAGTCAGGCGATCGGCAACAGCCATTGGAGTTTGCCGTACGGTGTACGACTGGGGACATTTCAAGGCGATTGGGTCACGGCCGCCGAGCGGTATCGCCGCTGGGGAACCCGGCAACCGTGGGCGCGTCAAAGCCGTTTGCGCCGCAAGCTGGTCCCCGAATGGGTACAACAGACTGGCCTGTGGATATGGAATCGTGGCCGCAGCTCGGAGGTTCTTCCGCCAGCCGTGGCGATGCGTGATCAGCTTGGATTGCCGGTTAATGTCTTGTGGCACTGGTGGCACGGCTGCGCTTACGACATCGGGTTTCCCGAGTATCTTCCGCCCCGCGAAGGGACCACGTCGTTCCAGCAGGCCGTCACACTCGCCCACAAACAAGGCGTCCGAGAGCTGATCTACATGAACCAGCGCTGCTGGGGAATGAGCACGAATAGTTGGCGGGAAGAGCATGCCGCGGACTATGCGGTCAAGGGTCGAAACGGTCGAATTCGTCCCGAAGTGTACAATGTGTTCACGGGGAAAGCGCTCGCGTCGATGTGCATGGGAACGCCTTTCTGGAGGAACAAGTACGCGTCGATCGCCGAAACCGCTTATTCACAACTTGGAATCGACGGCATCTACATGGATCAAGCGTGCACGGCACTGCCCTGTTACGATCCGAGTCACGGGCATCCACTGGGAAGCGGCAGTTTCTGGATCTCGGGATTCCGAAAACTGGTCCGGGATGTGCGCCGGCGTTGTCACGGTGACCATCCGATTGTGCTGGCGGGTGAAGGGTGCGGCGAGGCCTGGATGGCAGAACTGGATTTGATGTTGACACTGCAAGTAAGCAGAGAACGTTATGCGTCCTTAAACGACTCATGGGAAGTGATTCCGTTCTTTCCGGCCATTTACCATCGTTATGCCATCACGTTCGGCAGTTATTCGTCACTGACAATGCCGCCATACGATGAACTCTGGCCAGCCAAATCCGCTCCGAAAACACCGTTGGCACTACTGGATCGAAAGTACGCATCCCAGTTCTATCTCGAACAGGCTCGCGCATTTGTTTGGGGGCATCAGCCGACCCTGGCGAATATGTCTCCTCGGTTATTCAAACAACGGCCCAATGAAATGCAATATGTCATGCGAATTGCCAGGGTGCGTCACCGAGCGGCGAAGTATCTCCGTGATGGTCAGTTCCTGCGCCCCCCCAAACTCATTTGTCCAGAACGCACTTCCGAATTCTCGCGATTGTCCATCTACGCCGGACAACGTGATCGATTGACGTCCCGGTCGAAACATCACTCGCTGGCAATTGCCGGTGCGTGGCGTGCCGAGGACGGCGTCGTTGGAATCGCGTTAGCCAGCATTTCAGAGGAACCAGTCTCTTGCAAACTGCTTCTGGATAGAAAGTACTATCGATTGCCCAAACGCATACGCCTGTTTCAAATCGACGAAACGGGCCGTTTTCCAAGTCCCACGTCGATCGAACAAGATGGCACGATAACGGTGCTTCTACCGCCACTGACGACATGGGTAATCGAGTTAGCACCGGATAAATAGGGAAGTCACCGGCCGGTCTCGGTGAGAAAGCCTGTGGTGCAAGCCATAGGCGGGGAGGGGAGCCGGCACACCACAATCCGGTTACAACTGGAGCGTTTCGCCGGGCGAACCAAAGGTGTAGGGTGTCAAGCTCGCGGCATCCACCTTGGCGATTGGCAACCACGGCATCGCGAGCGCCGGCACACCAAAATAACTTGCCACGCAACTGCTGGTGTGCCGGCGCTCGCCGTGAACGTTGCGGATGATGGAGAACGCTCGACGGCGAGCTGGTCACACCCTACTACGACAGCCAATCGGGACGACCGTCGTTTGCAAAGCACTCATGTTCCGAGTAACCTTGGTACTGTGGGGTCCGCATTTTAATAGCACATTTTGCATGGCGGCTGGGTCGCCGACCAACTTCGAACTGCCGCTCGCAATTGGTTCGGGGCCCTGCCTCGTTAGAGCCTTAGGTTGTGACATGCGCGCACGGTGTGCGCATCTTGTCCGACGGACCTCCAGGTCCGTCGGATGAACGGACGTGAACGTCCGTTCGACAATACGGGTCGTAGCGCCGCCACTTGGGTTGCGGGCGAAGCCCGCGCTAGTAATACAGGACTCGAAAAAATGAGAACATGGAAAGCAGTCACCGTTGCGGGGATCCTAACTCTGATCATGCCCGCCGTTTTGAAGGCAGCAAATGCGGCTCAAGAAGCCGATGCTGTCAAAGCGGATCGTAATGTGACAAAGGGCGAATGGATCCAGTTATTCAACGGCAAGGACCTTCAAGGATGGAAGATCAAGATCCGCGGGTACGACCTGGGCGAGAACTTTGGGAACACGTTTCGTGTCGAAGACGGGATTCTGAAAGTCGTCTTCGATAAGTACGATCAGTTTGATCGCCGATTCGGTCACATCTTTTATGAAACGCCGTTTTCCAACTACATTCTTCGGGTCGAGTACCGATTTGTCGGCAAACAGGTCCCCGGAGGTCCCGGGTGGGCATTTCGAAACAGCGGAATCATGATCCACGGCCAATCGCCGGAGAGTATGAAAAAAGACGAGGATTTTCCTGTGTCCATCGAGGTTCAACTGCTCGGCGGGCGTGACAAGGGCAAACGCCCCACGGCCAATGTCTGTACACCCGGTACGCATATCGTGATCGACGGCAAACTGATCAAACGACACTGCAACAGTTCCAGCTCAAAAACATACCGGGGTGATCAGTGGGTGACCGTGGAAGTCGAAGTACATGGCAATAAACTGATCAAGCATATCATCGACGGGAAAACGGTGATGGAATACACGAAGCCGCAGTTAGACGGAAAAGATCCGTTTGCACGCCCTTTGATCAAGGACGGCCAGGTGTTGCTTAACCGTGGATCGATTTCCTTGCAATCGGAGAGCCATCCGGTCGAGTTCCGAAAAGTCGAGTTGAAGAAACTGTAGCCGATCAGGTTGCGCGCCAGGCCCGCCTTGGAGCGTCTTCCGTAATTGGGAGGGCAAGCCTCCTGGCGAGCCGCAAATGCGAGAAATCGCGGGACGTCGCGGCTCAGCAGGAGCTTCGCCCTCCCAAGTCAACAACGCCTCCCAAGTCAACAACCGCCAGCCAGTTTCGGGCCTCGCTCTAAGAGAGTCAAGCACCGAGCACGGTTTGTTTTGTAGTGGACTTTCAGAAACTGGACCATGGAAAAGGCGCAACCGCGATGATACGTTCCGCTCTATTGACTCTGGGGCTCTTTCTTCCCGTATTGCCGGCTATTTCCGCAGATCAACCGTTGGTGGTCGAGACAGACCGATTTCATGCTGAGTGGCGCAACGGTTCGCTGATATCGTTAACCGATGCAGATGGTCGGCTGATGGTCCGCCCCGATGACCTGTCCTCCGCACTCGGCATCCAAGACGCGGAAGGGATTCATTACGCCACTCGTGCGAGTGGGAATCAGAAACTCTCAATCGGCTCATCGGCGACGCGTCGATACGGGTCATTCACCGGGCCGAACAACAGGCTGGCGAAAGCGACTTATTCGATTGCTCCGACCACCGGCGACCTCGTGCTCTCCCAACAGTGCTCGGCAGGTGCGCCGGGGGTTGTGGGAATCAATTGGTCAATCGCTCGGATCCCGCTGGAATACTCCATTATCGTTCCCGGGCGTTCGGGAGTCCGCTTGAGTGCAACAACGCCCGGCCGGCGACACCAATTCGATTACCCGATGGGCTGGGAAGCACAACTGGCTATCGTCGAGAAAAAGCAAGCGGCCAGAGGACCCGGCAAAAGTGCCGGTAGCGGATTCTATATATGGGCTGACGATGCCAAGGGACGGTATAAGCGGCTGGTTGTCCAGCGAAACGCGGACGGCTGGCTACTCGAGTTCACAACATTCAACAATGCTCCGTTTGATCAAGAAACGGGGTGCCAATCCGTGGCGTGGCACGTCAATACCTATCAGGGAGACTGGCGCGTGCCAGCTGGCCGGTATCGTGACTGGATGACTGCTCACTTCGACCCGGTTGCCATCGAGTCCCAGAACCCCACATGGGTCAGAAACATCCGGGCCGTCGTCATCATGGGATTGGACCAGGACATCCTTGAGGCGCTGCCCAAGCGGCTTGACCCCAAACAAACGGTTTTATACACCCCGAATTGGCGATCGGCCGGATATGACCGCGACTATCCCAGCTACGACAAGCCGGTCGATAGACTCAAACCGTTTGTCGATCAAGCACATGAGCTGGGTTTCCGCATCATGTTGCACGTCAACTATTTCGGC
>JAJSAJ010000145.1 GCA_024274855.1 Planctomycetota bacterium
AAGTCTCTCGAGCTAAAAAGCATGTGATGAAAACCCCCTTTCCGCTCGCTCCCCGCCGCCAAAGGCGGCGGGGAGCGAGCGGCCGTCGGCATGACATGCCGGCCTTAGCTCAATAGACTCGCTCACCAACGGCACAAGGCCATTGGGGTCGATCAGCCGAAAAAACAGCCGTGAGATGCAAGCCCGACTGCAGACGGCTAAACAGTTACTGTATTTCTTGTTCGATCTTGTACGGTTCATTCTCTATTTCTGGCAAAGAGACACGAGGTGCGGTTTGGCGGACCTGCCGTCTCATGCCAAAGAGGCCATTGCGGGCAAGTTGCCATCCGGACCAAAAGGAAGCTTACGAGGTTCTGCCAGAATCGCCAAGTCCGATCGTTGGCAAGCCTCGGCCCAAAATGCCTCAGAACATTCAATTTCCGCTAGATGGAGCGTGTTTTGGGCCCACATTATCCGAGCGTTTGCCGGTTGTGCCATGCCGATCATGGCGAGCATCACGTCCAGAAGCTGCTGGTCGGTCTCGAAATCGAGCGGCAGCATCGCGGCGGTCGGGTGGCTGCCGGTCAAGCAATTGGTACGTGTCACGTGGACGTTCATTTCCCGAATCACGCGGCTTCGGCAGAACTCGGCCAGTCCAATTCCCGTTGCATTGCCCTCGGTCGCCGCAGTCAGGCCCAGGATGGCCAGATGGCGGACTTTCGGAACCTCGTCGTTGCGGGCGGCATGGTCCAGGAACTTGCGTCCGACGATGTTTGTGTCGAGTCCGGAACCGCTGATATCTTTGCCGATTTCATCCAACAGCACGATATCGGCCTTCTGAAAGGGCAAGCGAGGCATCCAGAGGCGAGTGGTTTCCAGCAATTCCGGTTCGCGGGACTCGAATCGGGCCGGCGGCACGGCCTCGATCATCGCAGTTTCGTCATAGGCATTTTCAACCACGGCCAACCCGCCGAGAATCTTGCATCGGCCGAGCACTTCGGCCGCGACGTGGCTCAGGATTTGTCCAAAGCTGTAGTCCTGGATCGCTTGATGATAGACGAGCGCGCCGGCATGTTTTCCCAGCCCAATTAGCATCATCTTCATCAGGCCGCTTTCCACGGGGCCCACAAAACGCGTATGCGGCTTAACGCGCCCGATCACCAGAATGCCATCAGACTCGTGTGCCAGACGATCGATGTGGACAGGAAGGCCCTCGGAGGTTGTGCAGACGACCACCGTTTCCATGCAAGATCGGATCGAACATCCACAACTGGACTCGGTAATCCCATACGTGGCGAGGACTCTGCGCTGTCCCTCCGCAGTCGCGCCGCCATGGCTGCCCATCGCCGGCACAATAAATGGCTCGGCCCCCAGATGCCGCAGATGCTCGGCCGCCGCGCGCAGAATCGTCACGATATTGGCCACCCCGCGACTGCCGGCCGTCAACGCGATCGTGGCTCCGGGCTGGATGACTCGTTCAAGTGCGAGTCGAGAAAGCTGCTCGGCAACCGTTGCCCCGATATTATCCAAGTGGGGGCGAGGAAACGTCTGACGCAAACGAAAAATACGCGGATATTCAGACATCAATTACAAACCGGCTTAGAGCATCACGCAAAACGGATCTGGAAGTTCGTCGCCGAGGATTCGCCAATCCACAACTGTCGCATTCTTTGGCGTACAGACCCCCGTGGGCTCGTCCCATGGGTGAATCAGTCTCGCAGCTAAGGAGGATCGCCGCACGAACGCCCCCTGGAAAACGCGACAACAATTGATCCGCCGGTCCCAAGAGACGGGCAACCGAGTCTTGTTGAAGCCCGTCAATCAATGGTCGGCAAGATCACATCGTCTAGCTAGAATCGCTTGAGCTTTTGAACCAACTGAAGAAACTTCACCTGGTTCACGGGCTTGATGATATAGGCATCGACCTTCAGCGTGTCACACTGTACTCGATCCTCTTCGTCTTGCGAAGCTGTCATGATAACGACTGGAATCGACTGAAGTGATTCATCTGATTTCACTTCGTTCAATACTTCGATGCCGCTTTTCTTGGGAAGCATCAGGTCAAGCAGGATTAAGTCCGGTCGCGGTGCCCGGGCGAACTTGCCGTGATGGGTCAGAAATTCCAACGCCTCGTCACCGTCCCGAACCAAGGTCAACCGATGCCGGAATTCGCTGCGCCGCAAAGCTGCGATCGCCAGCCTTGCATCGATCAATCCATCCTCGACCAGGAGGATTTCCATCGGGCGTCCAACAGCCTAAGAGCTACTCATGGTGATGCCTGGGCAATCGACGTTCCAATTCTCGCAGGACGGTCGTGTACGCCAAACGTCCTGTCACCAGTACAAGTATCACACAAACGGCCCCGCGATCTGCTTTCCGCGGATAGTCAGTCGCCGACGCCAATGTCATCATCGTAGGCTTGAAGAATCAGCTCGTTTTCCCGAGTCTCGTGGCCTCGAAACTGTTTGTCAAAGGCAACGAACCGAGCAACGATGTTCGGCGCGCTCTCGTCAAGTCGTCCTGCATAATGCTCGCCTTCGAAAGCCTCGTACAGCTCGCTGATTGTGCTGTAAAGCGTCGTGTGCTCGTCACGCAGGATCGCAGCCGGTTGGGTTAAGTGGGGTGCGACAATGACCGGATTCTCGATGTAGCCATACGCCTCTTCCAGAGCAAAATGCATCGCCAGCTGATCTCGCAACGCGCCAAGCAACTCCAACGCCTGCTTGCCTTGCGATTTCATCTGTTTCTGGTCGCTACATAGCTGCCTTGTTCTTTCCAAGAGTTTCCAGAGCTCTTCATTGACCTCTTTGATCTCTTGCAAAAACGCGGCATTGATTGTAACGGTCGATGTTGTCTTGCGAGTTTCCATCGCAGGCCTCCATTTCACATGGCAAATGCCCGGCAACTTCGATCATCTGTTAAAGGGCGACCATCATAACCCCCGGTGATCGCCCAGTGTCTCGAGTAGGTCTTGATCGCAACGTGGTCCACCAGATGGGAGGACGAAGCTCCTGCTGAGCCGTAACGTCAACCTGAGTCGACACTTTTCACTGGCTCGGCGGGAGTCTCGCCCTGCCGTTGGCCCAGCTTTCGATCACTGCCCTTCCAGCACCGGCTTCTAGTACACGTCCGCTCGGTAGCCCTTGGCATCGGCCAGCGAGCCGTCGGAATTTCGAAGACAAACTGTCGGGCCCGGTTGTCGAGTCGACGATCCCCATCGGAAAAAGGTTCGATCGAATGTCGTGATAGACCGAGGGCCACTCCTGCACCCTAAACCATGGGGCACGCTTCGTCAAGTTTCGGCGGCACGAGTGGCGGAATATTTGACCGTGAGAGGCCCTCCTGCCAGGCGGCCTGTGTGTGGTTTCGAGGATATCGAACACCCCGTTTGCTTCGAGACGGTATATCTCGTCATCAGTCATTCCGCGGCACACGAAACTGCTGAATCAGCCAATGGATGTCCTGGCGAGCCAACAAACCGTATGCCGAAACGCCGAATGCGACAACTGTTAGCAGTGCGAGTCCATTGCGGCTAACTGCCGAATACACAAAACAGCGAAAACTTGCAACCATGATGCCCATCACCACCGCGGCCAATAGCGGACGCAATAAGGGCGCGAAAACAGTCCGAAGTGATATGCTCATGGGGCGGAAGCAGTAATGTAAGAACGGGACCAGCAGGATCACGACCGAGACGAACGAATAGCTGATGGCCACACCGTAAACCGGGCCCCATGGCTCGCCATACGCCAGCCCTCCAACGTGAAAACCGGTCAGACAACCGATCACCATGAAAAGAGCCGTGGCTGCCGCCGCAATGAGCAATGGGCGCGCGCGACCGGAGGATGCGAAAACACTGCCCGAAGTGTTCAGAAATCCCCGAGCCAGTATCGTCGGTGCCAGGGCGACAATCATCCAGCCGGCTGCTTGCCAACGTTCGCCACCGAGTACGATCATCACGTCCATGCCAACTACGGCCAGCCCAATGCCGCACGGTAGCAACACAATTCCTACCATCCGAAAGAAGCGGGTGACAAACATCGCGAATCGCTGCCGTTGATCAACCACTCGCGACAATACGGGCAACATGATACCGGTGATCGGAGTGCTGACCATCAACACCGGTTTCATGGTCAAGTTGAATGCCTGGCTGTACATACCGAGTGCCGCTTGCCCGGACCGCGTCGATCCAAGAAACAGAGCGATCAGCACTTTGTCGGCATTGTCCGCCACAAAGAACATTAGGCTGCTGAGCGAATAGTAGCCGCCGAATTGCACCAACGGCTTGGCGCCGACGCCGCGCCGAGGTCTGCCCGGCCGCCAGTGAGCCATGTTCCAGACCAGGATCGCCAATACGCTCAGTTCAGCGTATTGCTGGATGACCAGCGCCCAGACCCCAGCACCACGGACCGCGAAGACGATCGCAATGACTCCTCCGGCCGCTTGGCCAAGCAACCGGGCGATCATCAGACGCCCCATCTTCAGCTTGCGCTCCAGCAGTGCCTGATGTTGTGCACTAAACGCCATCAGAACCAACGTTCCGCTCAAGACGGCGCATAATTCAGCCAGGCGTGGTGCACTGTACAGCCAAGATAACAGCGGTCCGAGGATTGTAACGGCAACCGCCGCAACAAGACTCAAGGTCAGATTGATCCAAAACAGAGACGTCAATTGCTCCGAACTCAAGCGGCTCCGCTGAACGGCCGCGACGTTCAAGCCAAACGATGAAACGATGCGTGCCAGTATTAACAGTGGGACGGCCATCCCCAAAAGGCCAAACTGGTCCGGAGCGACAAGTCGATACAGGGCTGCGAGGACTGCGAACGAGATCAGTTGCGATACGATCTGCCCAGCGACCACCGATTGCGTGCCGTGGCGTACCGCGTGCTCTGTGGCGTTCGAAGACTTGCAATCGTCGCTCGATTCGGACATGCGTGGCCTTGTAAGAAAAACCGCTGTCGCTCAAAGTCCCAGCGAACGGGCGGCGGGACCGCTAGCCAACGACAAGCTACCACTCGGGCCCCGAACGGTGCGCTTTTGTTGGTCGCCTGGTGTTGTCAAGAGGTCAACGATCGTGAGGTTTGGTCTGCCGGTTTCCCTATCTGAAAATCCAATGGCGAAAGATACACCAGAGCGCCGCAATGCCGTCGCGCCAGCCGATTTTTTTCCCCTCATCATAAGATCGACGCTGATAACGGATCGGACGTTCGTGAAAACGTACGTTCGGTTTCCTCAGCAACTTGAATGTCAATTCAATTTCGATGCCGAATCGGTTCTCGCGAAGCGTTGGGATAATATCCTGGATCAAATCCCGGCGAAACATCTTGTAGCAGGTTTCGACGTCCGTGAACTTGTATCCGGAAGCCAGTGAAGCGAAGAAAGTGATCACTTGATTCGCGGCACGGTGCCACAATGGGGATACCGCGCAGTCCGTGTTTGTAAAGCGGCTGCCGTAGACGACGTCTGCTTCGTTGTCGAGAATCGGCTGAAGTAGCCAGCGAAAATCATGTGGATCATACTCCATGTCCGCGTCTTGGATGACGATGACATCGCCGGTAGCGGCCGCCAGGCCTGTTTTTAACGCTGCCCCCTTGCCTCGATTCTCAGCATGCAGAATGACGCGGCAATCCGGGGATTCGGAAAGTTCGCTCAGAATGCCGCGGGTTCCGTCCGTGCTGCCGTCATCGACCAGGATGAACTCGATAGGTAGCTCGGTTTCGCGAACACGTGCAATAATCCGATGGACAGTTGCCGACTCGTTGAATACGGGAATCACAACGGACAGAATGAAGCCCTTCGGTGGGTTGTAGATTCCCAATCGCCGGCAGAGATCGGTCCCGAGCAACTCGCGCAACAAGCCAATCCGTTGATCCGAGTCTGCCATGGCACCACGCAACAGGGCCTGCTCTATCCCGTCACTCACATCGTCATGTGCTTGGGATTCGTCGAGTTTGTCAGGGCCGTTTACAGAATCCGCATCCATCACAATTATTCTGTCCGCTCTGGTTTCAAGGTCGAAAAACACTTGCCTGGCCAACACAACGCAAACGGAAATGAATCGTCTGCAACGTCACAAAGCCACTAGGGAGTCAGGCATTTTTCTTAGCTGCCAAGATCAAGCTGGCAAGCGATGCTAAATGGAATCAACCATCAGACAGTCGGAGCAATTCTCGAAAAGGATAATCTCGTTTTTTAACAAAGAGCCGACGGATGGAACAAAAGAAGAACGACAAATAACTATACAATTTTCGAAGCGAACAGTTTGTAAAACGGGAACCATTTTCAGGAAAAAAGAAAAACTCCTCGTAGGTTGCTTGACAATTTTTTTCCACACGGCACAATGTGACCTTTGTTGCATGTGTCTATGTAACGAAAATACTTCGCGAGCCTCCTTGCACCATCTGAACGATGGTTAACCCTTCTGTGTCAGCTGCTGTTCGATCCGGAACGGCACGTGGTGTTGTGCAGCAAGAAGCTGTTGCCATGTTGTGACGCGGTGGACTTATGTTTTAACGCAGTGACTCCGTGGCCCGCCGAAGTAAAGCGACGAACACACAGTGTGCAACAGTATGTTTGTGCAGTGTTCCCCACTGTTGTTGGGTGGAATTTATTTGGTTGGGGGGCGGCGATAGATCGGAGCGACTGTCGGCGGCCTTGGTCGTGGTTCGGAGGTCCCCCCCGACGCTATTATGCGATTTGTTGTACACCGCATCCGATCGCATGGATCGCGAAATCGATGCAATTGGACGCCGGGGGACGATCGGATCAAGATCCTCCGGCGTCTTTTTTCGTGCACTCAGCGCAAGGCAGCGACGACTTCTTGCACGCTGTCGCAACGCCGGGGCGGCCGGGCCGCAATGAAACTCCTGGCTACCGCTCGGGGCCCCAATGGCCCGCTCCCGTTGATCGCTGAAACATCGTCAAAAACTGAACGATCTTTGAAGTTAGGACCGGCGGATCAATGGTTGTCGCGTTTACTGGGGGGCGTTCGTGCGGCGATCCTCCTTAGCTGCGAGACTGATTCACCCATGGGGCGAGCCCATGGGGGTCTGTACGCGGAAGAGTGCGACAGTTATTGATTGGCGAATCCTTAGTAATGCAGGGGGAGCGGTCGAATGACCGAGCTCACCACAGCCGTTTTGCTATACTCTCTTGATTTGCAGCTGTTGCGCATCAACCGAGAT
>JAJSAJ010001108.1 GCA_024274855.1 Planctomycetota bacterium
CCGCCTACTACGCACCTGCGACGTCCAATACGGTTGTTTACCGCCGGCCGATCGTTGTTGGACCGCGACCAATTGTCCGGTCGTATGCACCGGTACTCCGCTCACCAGCCGTCACCGCCTATTCACCGGTCACCGCCTATTAACCGGTCAGGGCCTACTCCGTGCCGGTGCCCGGGCCGCCTGTCCCTCCCGCCGTGTACACACCGGCGGTCCGCGGCTACCAGCCGACGCTCAGAGCGTACCAACCATCCGTACGTGGTTACTCGCCAGCCCCCGTGGCTCCAAATCCGGGCTGTGCGTGTGGCCGTTGATCATTGACGCGCAGCGAGCTGGGCGGCCCCATGTCTTGGATTCTCCTTTTCAGCCTCAGTGAATGGATCATTCGCCTGGTCATGTTGCCGGTTGTGACGAGTCGCCGGCGGCCGAATACGGCAATGGCCTGGTTGCTGTTGATTTTTTTCATTCCCTGGGCTGGCCTGGTGCTGTTTCTGATCATTGGCACTCGCCGTTTCCCTCGTTCGCGCCGGCTTCAGCTGAGACATACGGTCTCACAGATCGAAAAGGCGACGGAGCGGTTCGCTGACGATCCGAATATTGTGCATCCGCAGCTGAACCCTCAGCTCGATTCCACCGTCCGCATGGCGGAGCAGCTTGGCCTGCTGCCCATCCTGGGCGGCAACAAGATCGAGTTTCTGGCAGACACCCAGCAGGCAATTGACCGGTTGATCGCGGACATCGACTCAGCGAAACACCACGCTCACCTGCTGTTCTACATTTTCAGTGACGACGCGACCGGCCGGTCCGTGATGGACGCTTTAGGTCGGGCATCCGAGCGAGGCGTCACGTGCCGGCTGTTGGTTGATTCCGTCGGCTCCTGGAAATCGCTTCGATCGCTTACGGCACTTGCTACCGAACGTGGTGTCGAGTTGCATGAGATGTTACCGGTCAGCATCTATCATCGTGTGCGGCGCCGCATGGCCCGAATCGACCTGCGAAACCACCGCAAGCTGGCGGTCATTGACGGCCAGATCGGCTACGCCGGTTCCCAGAACATTGTCGACGCGAACTATGGCCATAAAGACATGGCATGGATCGATTTGATGGCTCGGATGACCGGTCCGATTTGCCTTGAGTTGCAGACAATCTTTATCGTCGATTGGAACCAGGAATCCAACGAACTGCTAACCGGCCCGGACATCCTTGTCAGTCCCACGCTTGTTGGTGACACTCCGGTCCAAACGCTGCCCAGCGGGCCCAGTTTTCCGGTCCAGAATTACCAGCGGTTGGTTGTTTCGGCGATCCATGCCGCGCAGCGGCGGGTCATCATTACGACCCCTTATCTGGTTCCGGATGAACCGTTGCTTCAGGCGATGCAGGTTGCCGTTCTGCGCGGAGTCGACGTGGACGTGATTGTGCCGCGGAAAGGCGATCAGATCATTGTTGCCGCGGCAGCCCGCGCCTACTACCAAGACATCTTGGACGCGGGAGTCCATCTTTATCTCCATGGACAGGGACTCTTGCATTCGAAGACCATGACGGTGGACGATTCGATCGCATTGCTCGGATCAAGCAATTTCGACATCCGCTCCTTTGCAATCAACTTTGAACTGAATATGCTCTTGTATGGTCCCGAGGTGACTCAGCGACTGCGCGGACTGCAATTGCACTATATGGCACAGTCTGAACGATTGGACGCGAGGCAATGGAGGCGACGACCGCGGAGTCGGCAGATCGTGGACAACATGGCCCGCTTGATGAGCCCATTGCTGTGACAAATATGACTACGCTCGATTTGGTATGCCGTTTTCTTGCCGAGTTTGCTCCGCCTATATTGGCCGCGCAATGGGACAACGTCGGCTTGCTTGTCGGTGATCGCCAAGCGGATATCCGGTCGGTGATGACCTGTCTGACCGTAACGCCCGGCACAGCCGCCGAGGCAATCGACCAGAAGGCGGACCTGATCGTATCGCATCATCCCCTCCCCTTTCATGCCTTGAAACGCCTGACCACCGATACGACACCCGGGCGGCTCCTGTGGGACCTGATCGGCCATCGCATAGCCATCTACAGCCCACACACGTCCTTTGATTCCGCGGCTTCGGGAATCAATCACCAGTTGGCCATGGGACTGAATCTTCGGGCAATCGCGCCGCTTGTTCCAATCGATGGAGCTCCGGAGGGAACCGGCTCGGGACGCTTTGGACATCTGGACAGGCCGTGCAAGCTGTTAGAAATTGCCGAGCAACTCAAGACGTTTCTGGGCATCGATCTTATCCAGGTGGTCGGCCCGCTGGATCGCAACGTGGTTCGGGTTGCGGTCGCATGCGGAGCGGCCGGGGAGTTCCTGGAAGTGGCCAGACAAGCCGATTGCCAGCTTCTGATCGTCGGCGAGACAAATTTGCATACGTGCCTCGAGGCCGAATCGACGGATGTGGCCATGCTGTTGCCGGGCCATTACGCGAGCGAACGATTCGCGGTCGAGCGTTTGGCCGGCGTCCTGGCCGACCAGTTCCCCGAATTAACCGTCTGGGCCAGCAAACAAGAATCCGATCCCCTTAAATGGATCTAGCTCGATTCAAGCCGCTCGGCACCGTCGTTGTCCTCGCCAGGCAGCGTATCCATGCAGATCGGGCGGGCGACGACCGGGACGAGCTAGGATTCGTGCGCCAGTTGCTTGCCGGCCGGACAGGCCTGCGCCGATAGTGTTGATTCTTAATGTCCTTGTGGCAGGGCAGCAAAGCCCGGCGTGGGCTGCTTGGAATTCCCCGAGAATCGTTGAAAGTAAATTGGTGTTGACAACCGGGTAAGAGCTACTGTCTCGTTCTCTCGGAAATCGTAGCCGTTCACGCTAGCAGTTCAGGGAGAATCCGTCATACATGCTTGCCGAAAGGACACGATTCTTAATCCAACCTGTTGGCGCCCGCTAGTTCATCGGCCCCCAACTTGGTCATCGTCACCTGATTGCCTTGCTCATTAAACTCCACGGAATCCATGAAGGTGCGCATCAACAACAGGCCTCGACCGCTCGCTTTCTCTAGATTGTCAAAATCGGTCGGATCGGGCACATCAATGGGATCGAATCCGGGGCCTTGATCGAGTATCACAAATCGTGCCATCGCACGTTCAATACGCGCCTCGACACGAACAACACGATCACAGAACGGCTCACACTCGCATCGATGAGCGACGATTTTGTGGAACTCCGCGGGGTCCGACGTCCGCAAGTCAGACCCGATCTCAAGATTGCCGTGATAGAGTGCGTTGTTAAAAGCCTCTTCCAAGGCAACACTCACTCGAACCCCATCCGCCTCGTTGCAGATACCAAGCATGCGCATCGTACGATGCAGATGATTGACAAGCGGAGGGATCATGGACGGATCAGCTCGCAATAAGAAAGTCGCTTCACTACGCGTCATGCAGTCCATCAACTTCGCCTCGGACTGCTCCTCATGTGCTGCCTCCAGAACGTTTTCGACAGTCTCCACGAGCAATGAAGCCAACACGCTCTTGGGCACATAACTCGCCGCACCCGCCTTGAGAGCACGAACGGCTATCTGTTCATTCCCCTGCCCGGTCATCAGAATGACTGGGATCAACGGATACTCACTCGTCATCTTGGCAACCAACTCCCAACCGTCCATCTTCGGCATGATCAGATCGGTGACAACCAAATCAATCCGCTCGCGCGCAATCGACTCCAATGCTTCGAGTCCATGGGAAGCGAAAACGACTAGCAGGTTGGGGACGCGTTGAAGTAACCTACCCACGCGATGACGATCGATAGCCGAATCGTCAACGACCAGAACGGTCGGCATCATTGGGTTCCTTCTAGATGAGCACGGCTAGACGACAACCAAACAGAGACGATAACCG
>JAJSAJ010001109.1 GCA_024274855.1 Planctomycetota bacterium
CGAAATGAAGACGAACGAATTGCGTGAAAAATACTTGGAGTTTTTCGAGTCCAAGGGGCATCGTCGGTGTCCAAGCGACGTATTGGTGCCGACCTGGGACCCTTCGGTCCTCTTTACTCCGGCCGGGATGAACCAGTTCAAGGACCACTTTCTGGGCCGTGTTAAACTCGATTTCACCCGAGCCACCTCGTGTCAGAAGTGTCTTCGAACGGGAGACATTGAGAACGTTGGTCGAACGGCATATCACCACACGTTTTTTGAAATGCTGGGTAATTTCAGTTTTGGCGATTACTTCAAGCGAGATGCAATTCACTGGGCCTGGGAGTTCTGTACGGCAAAACGCTGGTTGGGAATTGATCCGAAGCGGCTGACCGTGACGGTTTACATGGGCGACGACGAGGCAGCTCGAGTGTGGCACGAGGAGATTGGACTGCCGTTGGAGCGGATTGAACGGATGGGTGAGGGGGATAATTTCTGGCCGGCCAACGCACCGAGCCAGGGTCCGGATGGTGTCTGCGGGCCATGCAGCGAAATCTTTTTTCGAGACAATTTCGGTGATGTGGTTGAGATATGGAATCTTGTCTTCACTCAGTTTAACCGGGTTGGCGACCCGCCGGACAATTTGCGGGAGTTGCCGAGTCGAAATATCGATACGGGCATGGGGTTGGAGCGGACGGCGGCGGTTTTACAGGGTGTGGAGACCAACTTTCATATTGACATCTTGCGACCGCTTGTCGAGGCGGCGGCCGGTGTCTGTGATATGTCCTACGATCCTGAAACCGAAGCGGGCAGGCGACTGCGGCGAATCACGGATCATGTTCGAGCATGCACGTTTGCCATCCACGAGAATGTCTATCCCGGATCGCAAAAGGAGAAATACGTGGTGCGCCGGCTGCTCCGCCGAGCGGTGCTCGAGGGACACCAGTTGGGGCAACGTGATCCGTTTCTGTTCCAGTTGGTGCCAAACGTCGTCGAGATGATGAAGACGCCTTATCCCGAGTTGGTTGACACGGCGGAGCGAGTTGCACAGGTTATTCGTCAGGAGGAAAATGCATTTTTCGGAACACTCGATGCGGGACTTGCTCGTGTCCAGAAAATCTTTGCGGATATGCAGCGGAGCGGTCGTGTGGTTGTCGATGGCCATGAAGCAGCCGAGCTCTATTCAACCTACGGCTTGCCGCCCGAATTGGTCGAATCGCTTGCGGCGGAGCAGAACTTTACGTTTGACTCGGATGGTTTCCGCGACGCGATGGTTCAGCACGGCATTGATTCGGGAAAGACGCAATTTGAACTGTTCAAGACAGGGCCGATTGAAGCGTTGAAGAAAGCGTTGCACGAAACGGAATTCGTTGGATATGAGACCGAGCAGGCGGAAGCGGAGATCAAAGGGATTGTTGCGCAAGACCAATTGTGTGACAAGGTGGGCGAGGTTGGCCGTGATCGTCAAATTATCGTTGTCCTTGATCGCACGCCTTTCTACGGTGAATCAGGAGGACAGGTCGGTGACACAGGTGAACTTGTTGGAGAAAAGACGGTTTTTCAGGTAAATGATACGCAACGCGACGGTGATTTGATTCTTCATTATGGGCACTTGATGTCCGGCCAACTCCGGGCTGGCGACCGAGTCACGGCTCGAGTTGACGAGCAACGTCGGGCGGCCGTGCGCCGTGCCCATTCGGCGACGCATCTGCTGCATTTTGCTTTGCAGAAGAATCTGGGAAGTCATGCGCAACAGCAAGGTTCCAAAGTGGATAGCGACTGGCTGCGATTCGACTTCACGAATATGAGCTCCGTTTCGGATGAACAGCTTGTACGCATTGAGCAAGATGTCAGGCAACGCGTGGGCGAATCGGCTCCGGTCTGTTCAGAATACGTGCCATTGGCCGAAGCGAGGAAAGTGGGTGCCATGATGCTGTTCGGCGAGAAGTATCCGGATCCGGTCCGCCTGGTTACCATGGGCGATTATAGTCGCGAACTGTGCGGCGGCACCCACGTTGACAACACTGGCCGTATCGAGTCGTTCGAGATTGTGACGGAAGAAGCCGTTTCAGCAGGAACGCGGCGCGTTGTGGCACTGACCGGCAATAAGGCTGTCGAGTACGCTCGACGAACACGTGATGCGTTGGAACGGGCTGCGGAACAACTGCATGTCGCGCCGCTGGGGGTTCCGGCCGCCGTTCTGGCCTTGGGGCACAGAATTCGAGAGCTTCGAAAACAGCTGGCAGATGGCGGAGCGTCGAATACAAAGACGACGGCGACCGAACAGCCCCGGCCCGAAGTGGCAGAACGTCCAGACTACTCGCAACTGCGAGCCTCGCTGCGCGACGCAGCTCGATCGCTGAACCTGGCGCCATTCGATCTTCCGGGACGTGTTGAAGCCATGTTGACGGAAATCGGGCAATTGGAAAAGCAAGTGGCCGAGTTGTCTCAAGATGGACTGATAACACCTGAGACGCTCCTGCAGCAGGCAGAGACAGTGGGAGATGTGCAAGTGGTTGCCTGCGAGACGCGACATGGGAATCCAAGTCTCATGCGTCAGTGGATCGACCAGCTACGAAAAAGTACTTCCAATGTCGCGGTCCTCCTGGCGGCACCGCAAGGCGATCGAAAAGTGTTGTTGGTCGCCGGCGTGAGCCGATCGCTGGTCGAGCGGGGATTACGGGCTGATATGTGGATCAAGCAGGTCGCCGGCGTCGTTGGTGGCGGTGGCGGCGGGCGACCAGATATGGCTCAAGCTGGAGGCCGCTTTCCCGATCGAATTCCGGAAGCCCTCCAGAAAGCACGCGAGGTCGCTTCGGAGATGCTCGACACGGCGAGCGAGAACTAGCCTGCGCCGCGTCCGATCCTGGCTGCCAACCCCACGCGACCATCGCAGACCAGGGGTGGGCTGGCAAAAAAACCGGGGATTGGATTTGTTAGGTTGCCCGTACCTGTTGCGCACATTCACATACCAGGACATTGCAAAATATCGCCTCTCCGACCCTCTGCTCCTATCAGGCCCAACACCCAACACGTAACAACCCGCATGCAGCACCCGTGAGAAATTGACCGCGCCAGACCAGCGGGCTGGATCCCTGACTTTTCCTATCCCACCTGCTCAGTATGTGTGACGAAACGGAAGCGATTACCAACTGTCCATGTGGCATAAGCTCGCCTCGTAATAACGAACAACAGAAACTGCAGTGAGCTCGGTGCAGCTTTTGGGGTAAAGGCTTGCCTCTGTGTGACTGGAGTTCCTATGATTAACACTATCAAAGATCGTTAAGTTTTTGGCAAAGTTCGTAAGCGCCCACCAGAACGATTGTTGACGAGAAAGTTCCAGCGACCAACGGGAGCGGGCGATTGGGGCCCCGAGCGGTAGTTTGGAGTTGGTTGGCGGCCCTGGATGCCGTACGCACATGGTTACGGCTGGCGGGTGAGCCCCCTCATTGGAGGTGGTTTCGCGGCCTATGACGACTTGGTGTCTGAGAACGCACAGTGAAGGAGTACGAAACAATGTTGGATGTTGCCCCCGGATGGTCCGTCGATGTGGAGCGTGGCCCAGATTGGTTGTTTGTGCGCTTGCACGCCCACACAGAAGCCATTTTTGATGCGGCGGGATTGGCCGATATGCTGTGGCAGGTCTTGCAGCAGCAGTTAACGCATCGCTTGGTTCTTGAACTCGATGACTTGCCCATATTGTCGAGCCAGTTGATCGGCGAACTGGTCCGTTTGCACAAGCGAATCGAGCAACACGATGGGTTATTGCGGCTGGTTGGGCTCTCTGAGAGGAACCTCGAAGCGTTGCGGCTGACTCGTTTGGATGGCAGTTTTCCGCACTATGCGAGCCGTGAAGATGCGGTGATGTGTCACAACGGGGCCAGGCCCCGCTAGCGTATCGCACGCGACAAACCCACAAACATGAAGCCGACGCGTCGTGGTTGTCCGCTGTATTATTACCGGCACCGTTGCCTGAGCGCCGAACTGGGGCGGTTCTTGAGTCGGGATCCGGTTGCGAGCGATGTAGGTCTTTACCAGTACGCCGAGACTAACTCGGTCAACTTGATTGATCCATCGGGACTGATGATGCTCGGCCCTGTGCCGATTGTTTCTCCGATTGTCAAC
>JAJSAJ010001110.1 GCA_024274855.1 Planctomycetota bacterium
TAGTACAGGTAATCACCTGAGGCCGTTCCGCGATCGGCAATCATCAAACTGTCGTCCTCCACACGCACGACCGTCCTGGCCGACCCGCGGTCCCGATCCCACGGTTTGCCTGGAATCGATTTCCCATCGACAATCAAATTCCATTGTTCGGCCGCAACAGGCGCGGAAACAAGCGACACCTCCACATCATTCGTCCCCTGTCGAACCGATTCGATCGGTAGATCGTAGTCGATCCACCCTTTCGCCGCGCCACACCGACTGAGCACGCGGCCATTCAGTTTCACAACCACCGTGCTTGGATCATGAACCAGCATGGTCTCCAAGTGAAGTTTGGCTGTTGGCGCCAAACCCGCCGTTCGAGCGGCAGGCAGGTCGTCCCCGATAACAAGTGGGGCCTTGAACGCCTGGTTCACCAACAAGGCAGTCGGGTGACTGGGCGTCAAAATCGGAATGCTCCGATAGTCCGCGCCATTGGCCAGAAAACGGCTTGGGTCACCATCGCGCACGGTTACGAAAAACAGTTTATCGAGCTTGCGAAGCGAGGCGGTCTCGCCCAACTCGCTCCATATTGGCGACTTCGGGTTGAAGTAGTTGAACAGATGCAGACCATCGGCACCGGCCGCCCATGCGTTCGACGCGCGCCCTCGATATGACTCGATCGAACTGCGTCGGAAACGGCTCTCGCCCCGCACCCGTGAATCGCTCAAACATGGATAGACACGTACGCCATACTCGTGCCCCAATTTGACCGACTCTTCCCATGGATTCATCCGGAAGTACCCAGTCGTCACCAACATGTCGACCAGCCCCTCCTTCAGCCACGTTTCGATATCGAACCCCATGTCACGACAGTAGCCAACCGAGTCCGGAACGCGGATGCTGATCAAAATCGGCCGTCCCCGCAAGCACCCAACTTGTTCAGTCATACGACGTGTTCGTTGCAGCCATTCCGTCATCCACTGCCGTTGTTGATCGTTCGCTTTGCCACCAAACGCGACATCCTTGAAGTAACAAAGGTGTCGAAAGAAATCCATTTCAATGCCGTCGACATCATAGTTTTTGCACACCTCTTCGATATACCGAAACGCCAATTCCCGGATCTCGGGACGCGCATAGTCGACCGAACTCCATCGGCCGTACGGAGTCCGTTTGACGCAATTACCCACCAGCCAATCAGGATGTTCTTCCTTCAAACGCGGGTACAGGAAATACGGCTTTTTGGGCGAATGGGCAACGTCATGCGTGTCGTTCATCCGCATCGACCAAAACACCTCCATGCCGTGTTGATGTCCGAACTGAACGACCGGGTGCAACGAGTCGGTACCGAGTGCAACCAAGTCAGCCGTAATGTTCCGCATCTGCGGCAGGATACCGTAATCCGCACCCTGCCGAGTGAACAACGTCCCGACCTTCGTATTGTGCGTAAAATTGCTGAAACCCGAACTGATGGTACAGTAAGCGATCGAGTCGACCTGTTTGCCGGCCAAGTCGGTTGTCCGCTTATCCAGAAAATTCTTCACAGTCACCGCTTCGCGCTTGGGAAAGTACAGGCAGTCGCACCCATCGTTATTCGCAATAATCCGCCGGTGGTGCCCCAACATGTCCGTACGTGCGGCCTTCAGTTGATCGATGGTCAGTTTCGGCCTTGTCGGCGTTTCCGCCCATATCGGTGCACAATTGCTGACGGCCGACAGAACCAGAACCGTTACGAGATGCAGCATAGGCTTGTTAAACAACATTAGTTTTCTCCTGGCAGGGCAGCGCCGCATTTACGGCAATGCCACGAACGCAAGTAGTGATCGACCCTCTCGATGAACACGCCTTCGAGGTTATGGACCGGTAGCTAAGGATTCGCCAACCAACAACTGTCGCACTCTTTGGCGTACAGACCCCCGTGGGCTTGCCCCATGGGTGAATCAGTCTCGCAGCTAAGGAGTCGCACTCTTTGGCGTACAGACCCCCATGGGCTCGCCCCATGGGTGAATCAGTCTCGCAGCTAAGGAGTCGCACTCTTTGGCGTACAGACCCCCGTGGGCTTGCCCCATGGGTGAATCAGTCTCGCAGCTAAGGAGGATCGCCGCACGAACGCCCCCCAGTAAACGCGACAACTA
>JAJSAJ010001111.1 GCA_024274855.1 Planctomycetota bacterium
CTCTATGTGCAGGGGCTAAACGGCCGGGTGACGGAATCTCATTTTCGAGAGACGTGTCATCGCTTGCGACGAATCAGCGATTCGTTTGCTTCTCATCTGGTTTCCGTGGGCACGAACCTTTACCAGTTTCTTCCCGCAGTGCCGTTCACGCTCTCAACGGGGCTGGCAGCCGTTTTGTCGCTGTTTCAGTCCAAATACACAATGGGTTTGATCGCATCATCGCATACCTACGACAATCCGTATGCGAACGAGTTCGGGTCGACTCCATGGACCGATCCACTTCTGTCGTCCGATCGGTTTCAGATTGTTCATGATCTGGCGGATCTTTCGCGAGTTGAAAAAACGGCCTGTCTCGGCGGCGTCGAAGCGCTTGATCACTTACAAGTCTGCCCTCTGAATCCAGCGGGTCCGAACTGCGGTGTCTGTCCCGCATGCATCGAGCAAATGCTTTGTTTGAAAGCCGTCGGTCACGAGGAGCCTTGTGGATTCGCGGTTGGAGTGTCGGTCAGCAACATTCAGAAGATTCGGATCACGGATCGTGGCATGCTGCTCGAATGGAAGAAGTGTCTGGCGTATGCGGTTGATCATGGCATCGACTCGGCGAACGAGTTCGTTGCCATGCGTCAGGTGATTGATCACGCCGACCGGTCATTCGCGACCGCCCCATCAAATCTGCTGCAGACAAGCCAGCTGCAGCTTCCCGTTTCGTCCACGCGAATGGCCTCTTGAGGCCTCGTTCGCGATGTCATGTTCCGTCCGAACGTGTTTGATGAGCGAGTTCGAATGGTAGAGAGCGTGACACGCGAGCTTCACCGGTGGTGATATCTTGGACGTTTGCGAGAGCGAGTGCGGACAGACCAGAACGCTACTTCATCGCGCCGATCTAATCCGTCAATTGGGCCTCTCCTTGTTTCGACACTGGTTCCGCCACGTCCAAGCCACGCGGGCGAGCAATACGAGACATCCGCTCTTCCAAACCAACAGCCACCACGGTCGCCACCACGCGCCGGTTTGAATCTCGACGACATCCGACAGGCCAAAGGCGATCAACGCAACTACAGCGATCCCATACTCGCGGCCACTTGTTGGACGGCGAATCCGAGCGACCAGCAGGATAGCGGCAACGACAAACCAAAGAACCGCTTCAATCGCGTTGCCCACGGAATGTATGTTGGCGCCAACCATAGACAGCGGCTTTCAAGGTGTCCCAACCACGTTCCAGGCTGCGTTTCAAAACGGGAGTGCGAGGCTTCTGCCGAGCCGTTCTGGCCAACAAAACAAGGTAACCGTTCACGGAATGTAGGCCGCCGGCTCGCTTCCAAGGGGTCAGACCCATTTTCGGCGACAAAATGTGTTCGCGTAAAGAAACGCTTTCTCCGCCGAAAATTGCGTCAGACCCCAGCGGCGTGAATGGCCAACAAAACAAGAGGCTCAGCAGGCGCTTCGCCCTCTCGGAAACCCTGCTTCTCCGGGTTTTGAGACGCACCACTAGTCTTTTTCGGTGATTTCAAGCATCGCTGCGCGTACTTGGGTAGACGCGGATGGGATTCATTCCCGTGTGGAATCGCCCGATTGTGCCAGGCTGATGACGTATGCTTCAAGAGACTATCAAGAAACTGTCGGCAAGTACATCCAATCCGATCTGTTTTCACCGGCCAAGGTGCATTCTGCCAGTGTTTCTTGATTCTGTGGCACTTGGTGTGTGCCGATGCGCCATGGTTATTCCGACGCGTCCGCGTGTCACTTTTTGCCCGAACAGAGCTTTGTTTCGTTATAGTCCGATCAAATGCTGCAATCTGATCCGCCGAAGTCGCTTCCAGGCGACGCGAGTGAAAAATGGCTCGAACGCGGGATCATACTGATCCTGGTTCTTGCATGCGCGGTCGCCTTTTCCAAGAATCGTGTCGATCCGGACTTTTGGGGGCACGTTCAATATGGAATCGATGCCCGAAGCGATGGTCTGCCAACCACGGCGACATACACTTACACGTCCGAAAATCATCGCTGGATCAACCATGAAGTCGTGGCCGAGTTTCTGCTGGTGACTGGTCTGGAAACAGTCGGGCAGTCCGGCTTGCTGATCATCAAATGTCTCTTGGGTCTGGCGGTCTTGTGGATGATCTACCGATCGGCCACCTGGGAGAATGTGCCAGCGGTTTCCATCGGTCTGACGCTGTTGCTCGTCGCCGTCAGCATCATGCAATTCTGGGCGTTGCGACCTCAGTTGCTCAGTTTTGTGTTTTTTGCACTGATGATCGCATGGGTCGATAGTTGCTTTCGAACAGGAACGTTGCCAGCCCGTGAAAACGGAGACTCAGGGGCCCAGCCACCGTTGAGCGACCAGTCGTTCAGCCACCTGGCATCGCGGGTCAAGTGGCTCTGGCTGCTGGTTCCCCTGTTCAGTATCTGGGCGAACTCTCACGGTGGTTTTGTTGCCGGATACTGCATACTGGTCGTTTATCTTCTTGGCCGCATTGTCGAGTTGGGACGCCGATTTGGCAGAAAAGCACTCGGTCTGATGGGGATGCTTGGCGCAGTGATGGTCGCGTCGGGCCTGGCTACGTTCTTCAACGCGTACGGCATTGAGTTGCACCGATGGTTGTTGCACTCCATCACAATGCCTCGCCCTGAGATTGTCGAGTGGCGCGCGCCGGAGCTGATCAGTGTCGTGTGGATACCATGGTGGGTTCTTGTGGCGACATTTGTCGGCGCGGCGGTCGGGACACGTCATCGACGCGATCCTATTCAGTTCGCCCTGCTTGGTTTGACTTTGTGGCAAGCCTGTCTTCACCGGCGGCACATTGTGTTTTTTGCGATCTTGTTCGGCTTCTGGATGCCGTCGCATATCGCGTCACTATTATCGCGTTTTGAAAATCGACGAAGTAACACGCCTGTTACGACCAATGGGTCACCAACCGTCCGCTGGCTCGGTGTGGTTGGTTTGTTCGTATTGGCTGTTGCAATGAGCATCAATCTAGCCGGTCAGCTACGCATGATTGCTGTCCGAAAGGACGGCTATCCGGTGGCGGCTTTTCAGTACATGGCCGATCATCAACTCGGTGGCAGGCTCGTCGTTCAATTCAAGTGGGCCCAGTACGCGATCGCCGCCTTCGCTGCCCGACCCAGTGTGCTGCCGGCTACCAGTGTGGCATTCGACGGCCGTTTTCGAACCTGCTATCCACAACAGATAGTTGATTCGTATTTTGACTTCGCAAAAGGGCTGGGCGCACCCGGCGTTCGTTATCGAGCAGACGATTCCGCGCCGTTCGACGACAGTCGGATTCTGCGGCTTGGCACGCCGGATCTGGTCTTGATCGATCGGCGTCAAACGCACGCCATCGACGTGATGCAGGGAAAAAGCGATGAATGGACCGTATTATATCAGGATGGTTTAGCCCAACTGTGGGGCCGCGCGGTCGTATTTGATAACCCGGAACATACGTGTTACGTGCCCGTGTCGCAACGCCGACTGTCTGAGAAACCTCAGCAAGGGGTTGCCCGCTGGCCCGCACTGCCAACACTGCCGACGACGTTCCAATCACGGGGGCTGGCGGCAGGGAACCACGGCTGGTCCAAATTGGGATTGGCCACTGATGTTGCCGATTCAAGGACGTCGACAACGGATGTCCATGTGCGGTCGCATGATGAACATGCAACTGATGAATGCAAGCGGAGCCGATAGTTGGCAATCACGCATGTCGGCGACGACCCCGTATTACTGAACCAATACCGTTGTCCAACAGACAAAGGAGTACAGAATGACAGATGACGTTTCCAGCAACAGTGCTCATCAGGCAGTCGATTCGGTGCATGAGGCGGGGAGATCGGTTGCTGTGTCGACGTCTTTCGACGCGGTATTGCCGGCCAAACGCACGCTCGATTACCTTCAGCATCTATGTGACATGGCTGATGTGCCGGAGGAATACCAGGTTCCCGAGCCGCGAGTGCCGCTGCCGAAGGATTTCATGTTGTCGATAGTCGTTCCCATTTTCAATGAGGAAGAGACCCTGCGAAATATACTGGCTCGTGTTGCGAGAATCCCAGTTAGAAAGGAAGTCATCCTCGTCGATGATTGCAGCACGGATGGGACTCGCGATGTCCTCCGTGCTCTGGAGCAAGCAGCCGATGTCGAGGTTGTCTACAAGTCGGAAAACGAGGGCAAGGGGGCGGCCCTTCGAACCGGTTTTGCTCGCGCACATGGAGATATCATCGTGGTTCAGGATGCAGATCTGGAATACGACCCAAGAGATATTCCGAGGTTGCTCGAGCCGATTGTGAACAACGAGGCCGAAGTGGTGTATGGGTCAAGGTTCTTGGGTGAAGAACATCGCGATCCATCCTGGGTACACCGGCTCGGAAATGGAATGCTTACACGAGCATCCAACCTGTTGACGGGCTTGGATCTGACAGACATGGAGACGTGCTACAAGGCCTTTCGGCGGGACGTTTTTGAAGGACTCATGATTCGGCAAGATCGATTTGGATTCGAGCCGGAAGTGACGGCGAAATTAGCTAGACGCGGGTTCCGGCTTGTCGAAGTTCCGATCTCGTACGACGGTCGCAGTTATGGCGAAGGAAAGAAAATCGGTGTCAAGGATGCCTTTGAAGCCATCTACTGTATCGTCCGGTATGGGTTGGCGGACTAGCCTTCGTTCCAAACTGGCCAGGGCGAGGTTCCTCGGGCATGATATGACAACAATCTCGATTCCAAAACATGTGGGCCGATTGACTGGCCCAGCAGTGCTGGCGTTGCTGTTTACCGCCTTGGCAGTATCGACCTGGGGCTGCTGGCCCGATCTGCTGATCGATTTTGGCCGGGAGCTGTACGTGCCATGGCGTCTGGCAGAAGGATCGGTCTTATACCGCGACATCGCGTACTTCAACGGTCCCCTGTCTCCCTATTTCAATAGCTGGTTGTTTCGCGTCGCGGGGACTTCGTTCAGGACGATCACTAGTGCGAATCTAGTCTTGGCTTTGTTGCTGGTCGTCATCGTCTATCGGCAAATCGTTCGATGGACGGACCGGTTGACAGCCACATTGGCTTGCAGCGTCATGCTGATTGTATTCTTGTTCGCGCACCTGGTGGCAATTGGCGGCTACAACTTCATCAGTCCATACTCGCACGAGTTGACGCACGGCATGGTCTTGTCAGTGCTTGCACTGTCATTGATGACTGCAGACCATCTTGGAACGGCGAATTGGAAAGCGGCGGCGGCCGGTGTCTGTTGGGGCGGTGTTGTGTTGGGCAAGCCGGAAGTGTTGTTGGCGTTGACAGGTGGTATCGGGCTGTTGGCCGTCGGCGAGTATGTCGGACACGGCCGTGCGTGGCGCGGGTGGCTTGGCCGGTGGGCGGTGTTCTGTTTGGCTGGCTGTGGTGTGATTGCGACGGCCGCTTTGCTGTTGGCGACGCGGATGCCACTCCGAGATGCTCTGTTGGGTGTGGCTGGTGGATGGCGATGGATGGTCACGACCGACGTTCAGAACCAGGTTTTCTATCGGGCGGTTACCGGCTTGAATGAGCCCTGGTTGAACCTGGGGCGAATGGCCCTGTCGGGAATCACGGTTGCAATGGTCCTTGTCGCCGTTGTCTTGATTGATCGGAGCGCCAAGGTCGGGTCCCGAAGAAGCGCCGCTTTGGCCTCACTTCTTGTTGTGGGCGCAATCGGTATGCGTGGCCAGTTGTCGCCCATGGTATTGGATCCGCGAGTCTTGCCGCTGGCGATGATTGCCTTGACGATTAGCTTGGCCGCTCTGATATTGCGATCGCTGCGAAGGAGCGTCCCAAAGCGAGAATGGATCATTTGGATGGCGTGGGCTCTGTTTGCATTGTTGATGCTATCCAAAATGTTGCTGGCGCCACGATTTCGGCATTACGGATTCGCGCTGGCCATGCCGGCAACGGTACTCTGTGTCGTGCTGCTCGTCTATTGGCTTCCGCCCGTCCTGTGTCGCCGTTGGCGCGGTGGACGTCTATGCATGTCCGTGCTGATCGGGCTCTGTATCGTCGACCTGGGGTTTGTCTGGCATGCTTCGGAAATGGTTGTGCGAATGAAGGGACTTGTCGTTGGATCCGGAGCCGATCGAATCCATGGATACGATGCCGAGTCAGCTCGACGTGATGTTCTGCTCGCACGGACGGTCAACGCCATCAAGACAGGAGTACCGGCCGACGCGACCATGTTGGTTCTGCCGGAAGGAGTCATGTTGAACTACTTGACACGGCGAAGCAATCCCACGCCCTATATCAACTTCATGCCGCCGGAACTGGAGATGTTCGGTCAGAGACGCATCTTGCACGCGATGCAGGCCAATCCGCCGGACTTTGTGGTCATTGCCCATAAAGACACCACGGATTATGGAGTCCGCTTTTTCGGCTCGCCGACCTACGGTCAGCAGATCATGCAGTGGGTCAATCAGCATTATCACGTTGTCGAGGCTTTCGGCGCCGAACCGCTCAAGAGCGAATGTTTTGGCGTGGAATTGCTCGAACGAAACGCGAAACACTCGTATCTGTCCATTTTAAACAGGAGGTAACGGAGGAAACGGAAAGCAAGCCCACTGTTGGCTCCTGTTCAAATTGTCCTGCATATGCCATCGGAAAATCCATCTATCGGCTCTCCGGGTGCTGGTCGGGAGCTGCGACCAAAATGCTGGGATTCTGTAACACTTTAGCCACATGGAGGAGAACGGTTCTCAAGGGCCCCCCATGGGTGAACAAGTTTCGTGAGCTAGCGCGATGTGGTGAAATGCCCCCTCCCCGCTCCCTCCCCGCCGCTTTTGGCGGCGGGGAGGGAGCGAGGGCCTTGGAGTGACACGTTGCTCTTTAGCTCAATAGACTCGCTCACCAACGGCACAAGGCCGTTGGGGTCGATCAACCGAAAAAAACAGCAGTGAGATACAAGCCCTACTGCAGACGGCTAAAGTGTTACGAAATTCTCAGGGAAGCGAGTTGAAACAATGCGTGTTGTACCGAAAAAACCATGCTGAAGGGGCACTTGTCCCGCGGAATCGGGCAATTCTAGATTGCAAATAAGCGTGGTGGCAGCAAGAATGGACCATGCGTTGAAATCCATCGAGTTGCTGCGCGGAGGCTCGGCGCGCCGTGTGGCCGATCCGCGATTCGTTGAGCTTAGGCCGGCGGATCAATTGTTGTCGCGTTTACTGGGGGGCGTTCGTGCGGCGATCCTCCTTAGCTGCGAGACTGATTCACCCATGGGGCAAGCCCATGGGGCAAGCCCATGGGGGTCTGTACGCGAAAGAGTGCGACAGTGATTGATTGGCGAATCCTTAGCGTTTAACGCTCGCAGAGCGGCTGGGCCGCACCGACTCCAAGCTGCCGCTCGGGGCTCCACGGGCCGGCTCCCGTTGGTCGCTGGAAGATTATCAAGAACTTCACGATCTTTGAAGTTAGACATTCAGAACACGAATCGGTGGATCAGTTTATTCGTTCGATTCAGGACCAAGATAGGTTTTGCCCCGTGTTAGACAATCCGCTGTTTACGATTGTGTTGGCTGCCGGCAAGGGAAGCCGGATGCGAAATCGGTACATGCACAAGGTTTGCTTCGATGTGGCGGGGGTGCCAACTATCGTCCGGGCGTTGGACACGTTCAATCGGTTGGGCGTTACACAGAACATTGTCGTTGTCGGGGAAATGGCTGGGCAGGTTGTTGAGACGGTCGGAGAGAGGTTTTCGAACGTTGTTTTCGCCTATCAGTCTCAAGCATTGGGAACGGGGGACGCGGCCCGGTGTGGGCTACAGGCCCTTGCGGCTGCGGGACGCGACGCGCGCGTTCTGGTTGTCGCTGGCGACAAGATCATCAGCAGCGCAACGCTTTCGCGGCTGATCGAGTCGTACAATACAAATCAATCCGATCTTCAGATCCTGGTTACCCCCGCGTCGTTGGGCGGTGAATCGGCCGGTCGTATTCTGCTTGATGCTGCGGGTCGGCCCACTGGGATTGCGGAGATGCCGGACATTCGAGTCCGAAAGTGCCGTGCGGCCCTTTATGCAAGGCTGAAGAAGATAGCGGTCGCTCATGTATCTCGAGATCTGTTGCTGTCGATCATTTCCGAAACCACCGATCAACCGATCTCGATTCAACGTCTGTTGGGGTATGACGTCCAGACCGGCTCGGGTGGAAGCGGCACGGACATATCATTATCGCGAGATGCGTTGTTGTCGACGTTGGAATGGCTTCCACGGTCCTTTGAAGCTGGGGCAGACGGACGCATGCTTTCCCCCGACCAAGCGCTCGCATCGGCCTTTCGAAACGAATCGGTCTATCTTGTTCGCAAGGAGGCGTTGGCATACGGCGTCCAGAACATGGCGGATGATAATGTTCAAGGCGAGCAGTACTTGACCGATGCCATCGGTGCTATCTTGACGACGCGTGATGATGATGGATTGCGTTACCAGGCCGGCTACGTAGCGACGACGTCCGCAAGTGACGTGATGTCCTACAATAATCCTGAAGAACTGTTGCGGATTTCCGATTATTTCCACGGGCAAAGACAGCAATCACTTACCGAATTGCAAAGCCGACTTGGCGAGGAAACCTGCCGGACAGTACGGCAGTGGCTGGATCTGTTTCCCGATGGTGACGAGCCAGTTGACCAGACGGATGCAGCGTTAGCTGAGTATTACGGAGATAATCCGGAACTGATTCGCGAGCGTCGCCGGGCATATCGGAAGACACTGCTACGATTCATGGACGAATTTGGGAGTGACCGCGTTGCGATTATTGTTCGGTCCCCCGGTCGCATCAATGTTATGGGCCGTCATATCGACTATCAGGGTGGACGCTGTAACCTGATGGCAGTCAATCAGGAAGTGATCATGGTCGTGTCGCCGCGTGACGATGACCGTGTCGAAGTTCGCAATGTCCACTCGGATGCTTTTCCAGATGCTTCCATTTCGCTCGGTCAGTTGGTTAGCCAGCTTGACTGGGACGATTGGCTCAGTTGTATCAACAGTGCGGGGCTGGAGCGTCATTTGCGCCAATCCGCCGGAAGTTGGAGCATTTACGTTGAGGCCGCCATGTTGCGAGTCCAAATGGCGTTTCGGGATCGGATTCTGCAAGGAATGGATCTCGTTGTGCATGGCAATATCCCGGTCGCCGCGGGAATGAGTTCGTCATCCGCCTTGGTTGTCTCAACGGCGGAAGCAGCGACAGCCATACACGACTTGGAGGTGACTCCTAGGCAGTTTGTGAATTTCTGCGGCGAAGGCGAGTGGTTTGTGGGGACGCGAGGTGGAAGTGCCGATCATGCCGCGATGAAATACGGTGCCAAGGGCACGATCAATCACGTCAGATTTCATGATTTCGAATTGCTCGAGCAGATTCGGTTTCCGGATACGCACCGCATGGTCGTCTGCAATTCGTTCATGCAGGCCAAGAAGGCTGCTGGAGCAAAGCAGGCGTTCAATTCGCGGGTCGCGTCCTATTTGCTCGGTGTCGAACTGGTCCGGTTGCGTTTCCCACAGTATGCTCCCCTGATCCAATATGTCCGAGATATTGACTCGGAGACCTTGCACGTTCCGCTTGAGAATATCTATGCGGTGCTGTTGGCGCTTCCCGAATCGATGACCGCTGAACAGGTGCGGCAGACGTTTCGCCGCCACGAATCATCCTGGAATCGACTGGCCTCGTATTTTGAGACGGTCGATCGAGATCAGGTCTATCCAGTTCGCGGCGTTATGTGGTTTGGAATGGGAGAGTGTGCCAGGGCTCGTGAAGCAGCTCTCTGCCTGAAACAGGCCGACATGGAACGACTCGGAACCCTGATGCGAGTATCGCATGATGGGGAACGGTGTTTTCATGTGGATGACGATCTCACGGCGACGACATTTGCGACTGACATTTCCGACGACCGTTTACACGAGTTGATTGACGACTTGGGAAGCGGGGACCGTGCACGCATCGAGGCCGCGCAGCTTCAGAACCAGCCGGGTGCGTATCGGTGCAGCATTCAGGAGATTGATGCACTGGTCGACATTGCATGCCGAACACCGGGCGTGCATGGAGCGCAAATCGCCGGTGCCGGACTCGGAGGATGCGCGATGGCACTTGTCGAAGTCGATGCCGTTGAAGCTGTTACGCGCAGGTGTGTCGACTTGTTCTATCGCCCCAAAGGTCTTTCGTCCGGAGTCACCGTCTGCACGCCGGCAGCCGGCAGCAGTCTGTTGAGTATCCATGATTCCCGAGTGCTTTGCAAAGCTAACGCGTGATCTCCATCCCCCCTCCAGTTGGATGAAAAGCAGGTCGGTCAAGGGGTTTCGACAACGACGAAGCGTCACCGTCCATTCCACCACGCCTGCCCGCGGATTGTGCGGTCACTGCCCACACAATCGGAGTTTGACCGGCAGAAAGTGCGGCCCAGGATTCGGTGTCAGCTAGCTCCACCGGTGAAACGGAGTGCGTACAAGGTCACCTGACTTCTTTGCAAGCAATCGTACAAGGACACTGACTTGGCCTTAATTTCAGAAAAATCAAACCCGCAAATCCGCATATGTCATGCATTTCGTGTGCGTCTGGAGTGTCAAACCTGTCGATACTTGAGTTATGTCAAGTTCTGCGGTAGGGTTGATGTGGCGGATTTGAGAGCCGGGCAGTTGCTTTCAAGTGGAAGGCAACATGGTCCGGCTTGAAGACCAGCAGATACTCGCTTCCTTTGAAGAAGCACTGTCGGAGTGGAACTGTGATGGATTTGTCGTCTGGAGAAAACGACCGGCCGAATGGCTCGAAGAGAACATGGAAGGGCACACGACGAAGTCTGTCGCAAAGCTCATGCATGAGTATTTCCAGCAAGGCGGCAAAATCGACCAAACACGAGAACGCCGCCCTGAGTATGACTCACGCCACGAGTTTCACTACGACTTTCGTTTTCCGGTTGATGGGCGACGCATCTACATCGAAACGGTTCTCGATGTCACTCGAACGGGGCCAACAATCACAATAGTGAATATGCACGATGAATAAACAGGCAATCTCCAAGCCAACAGGCAAACCGTACCCACGTCGTTGCAGCGAGTGCGGACAAGTTGCCGTACATCTGGCCAAAGTCCAATACGCTGCAAGGATCAAGCACGATGGCAAATTGCATGAATTCAACATTTCTGAATTGCCAATCGATCGATGTGCTGCGTGCGGGGAAGAGTTCTTCACAAACGTGTCGTCCGACGCAAAGTCAGATGCGTTGCGAGAACACTTGGGTTTGTTGCAGCCTGCACGGATTCGTGAGCTGTTGGCCGAGCACAAACTAACGCAGCGGAAGTTCGCGGCCCACTTGCGTGTCGCGGAGGAATCGGTTTCTCGCTGGCTCAATGGGCTGTCGATTCAATCTCGTGCGCTCGACACATTGATGCGAATCTATTTCGTGAATGGGGAAGTCCGAAAGCTGCTCGCGAGCGACGAGCCGATCTGTATCAAAGCCGGCGAGCCGGCGGGCTCAGCGGAAGTGATTGGGGTGTGGGGCAGACGCCACTGAATGCAGCAACATCAGTGACAGTAGAACGGTTTGTCAAAGAAGACCGTCACCCAGCCATTTTTCACGCACGTGGGTTCGAGGCTCCTGCCGAGCCGTTCTGGCCAAAAAACAAGAGGCTCAGCAGGAGCTTCGCCCTCCCGAAACGCTTCGCCCTCCCGAAAACACTGCTCCTCCGGGTTCTGAGACGACGCCTAGTGCGCCACGAGGCTCCATTGTTTCGCGAGTCGTTTTGAGGAAACAGGCACTGCGGTGCCGAGTGGTTGAGCAAACAGCGACACACGAAACTCCTCAAGCATCCAGCGAAATAACACCAGCTCGGGATCGAGCAAGCCGCGCTCCCGGTGGGATAGGACGCGAGGCTGGTACATTTCCAGCCACGACTGCAGCTCACGCTGTAATTGCCGATCACGCGAGTCGCCTCCATGGCGCAACTTGTCCAATCGGTAGACGATTGCTTGAAAATACCGAGTGAAATGTTGCAGCCATTCCCAGGGAGTGTTCAGCAGGAAATGCTCTGGAGTCAGCTGTTTCAACTGCTCGTCGATCTCCTTGGAAACTACTTGCCAGCGACCGGTTGGCAGCTGTTCCCAGGCAAGTCTTGCTTCATGATAGGATTTCATCATTGGGTAAATCAGCTGGGATACCTGTTGCACGGATTCCGATAATCGTGCCGCTGCCTGGCCCAGTCGCCGGTCGAATTGTTCCTTGTTATTTGGTAGTACATCATCACCGATAAACGCACGATCGACAATCAACGCTTCAAGTTCTTTTTCCAGCGATGAAGCATCTGGTAGTGTGCTGGCCAGCAGTTTTGTTTCGTTCAGTTTCGGTAACCAGGCAACTTGTTCTCGAACGTCTCGATGGGTAGCCAGATGATACAACCGACGTACGCCAAGTCGTGTCTCAAGAGACGCTCGGTCTGGTGTGTCCATCAAGCGCAAGGCGACACTACCGTCCGGTTGGACGAGGAGGGTCGGATACGCGGGAACAAGATGTTCGCCGCGTTTCAACGTCACTCCCGTCGGCAAGTCACCGAAATCCCATCTGTTGACTCCCGGCTGATTCCACGCCGCGTCGTCAATATGCCCGATCTCTCTGTCGGGTTGAAGTGCCCCAAGCTCGTGGCGAAGACGTTCGATATCGGTGTCGATGGCGAGCGTCTGGCCTGGTTCGTCAACCACGCGAATGGTCATGAGCAGATGGGGCGGCAACCGATCGAGCTGGAATGCCGCAACAGGTATCCGCTCGCCGCTAAGCTCCTCCAGGACAGCAGCCAAAGTGGGAAGAAAAGGACCTTGGCCGAAAGTTAATCGTTCGGTCGCTTTGCGCGCTGAATCGGGAGCTGGCACCAACGCTCGCCGAATCGACTTGGGCAGTGAGCGAATCAATGCTGTAATCTTCTCCTCGAGATGACCAGCGACAAGCCAGTCCAATTGGGCACCGGTCAACTGATTGATAGCTTGCAGTGGGATCGCAATCGTGACTCCGTCTTGAGCATTGCCCGGCTGAAAACAGTACTCCAAAGGAAAGGAGGTCCGGCCAACAGTAAAGGAACTGGGGAATTGGTCAGACGCGGGCTCTGATTCGATCGCGTCAAGCAGGTCCTGCTGCCGCATTTGCAATACCGAGCGAGTCTTGCGTTGGGTCTTCCGTAGCCAACGACGTAAACGGGGGACGTCAAAGACATCTGCCGGAAGGCGCGCGTCGTAAAACTCGTAAACAGCTTGCTGGCCGCTCACCCAATCGGTGCGCCGCTCGCGAGCAGCTAGCTGCTCGATTGCCCTGAGTACGTCGTTGTTCGTACGGATGAAGCCAAGTGTTTCCTTCAATTCACCCTGCACCAAGGCGTGTTGAATGAACAGCTGTCGAGCAGTTGAGGGGTCGACAGGGCCCAGTGGCATCCGACGTCTAGGAACAATCGGCAGACCGAACAGCGAGACTCGCTGCCAGACCATGGCGGCAGAGCGTCGGCCGTCCCAATATGGATCGCTGTAGGATATGTTGACCAGGTGGCCCGCGACGGGTTAAATCCATTCTGGTTGGATTCGGGCCACGGTACGGCCGAATCGTTGCGTCGTTTCAATCAGTTCGGATGCCATCACCCATTTCGGTCTGCTTTCGAAAACCGCGGAGCCAGGCCATAGATAGAAGCTCGTTCCACCAGCGCCCGTGTATTGATACGTGTCGTCACGGTAAGCAACACCCGACAGCAAACCGGTAAGCAGTGCACGATGGATGGAATCCGGGTCGTTCGAGCGTGGGCAGAGTGTGCGGTCGCTTTCTTGAGTCAAACGGCGCAGCTGTCGGTATATGTCGGCCCATTCTCGCAGGCGATTGTAGGAAAGGAACTGCTGACGGCAGGCACGTCGCAATTGGTTGCGTGACAGAGTTGACTTCAAATGATGATAAAAGTCCCAAAGGTTCAAGTAACTTAGAAAGTCGGATGTCGCATCCGCGAACTCCGCATGGCGCTGGTCAGCAGCTTGCTGTTTGTCGACCGGACGTTCGCGTGGGTCGCGAACTTCCAACGCGGAAGCAATAATCAGTACATCGTCAAGGCAGTTTGATTCATCGGCTGCCAGGATCATGCGTCCAATTCGAGGATCGACCGGCAAGTGGCTGAGTTGACGTCCGAGTTTGTTGAGCGACCTGTTTCGGTCGATGGCTCCAAGCTCAAAGAGCGTCTTGTAACCGTCGCGGATGGCTTCCGGCCGAGGCGTATCGAGAAATGGGAATTCCTCGATTGGGCCAAGCCGTAGTGCCATGGTCTGCAGAATAACAGCGGCTAA
>JAJSAJ010001112.1 GCA_024274855.1 Planctomycetota bacterium
GTATTTCTGCGACTCGCGCTCCGACGCCTCGCGCAGCGGCCGCAGGAAATCGGCGTAGCGGCAGCCGAGCACCATGTCCGTCTATCCCGTTGTTTCCGATTGAGGGCCCGATTTGTAAAGGGAATCGAAAGAATTTCCGGCGAGGCAGTCAGAGACGGCTTTAGCTATCGATGCAGAAAGACGTTGTGGCCTGCGGGTTTTTTGGCCATCAAGCGTATTGGGAACCTTGGCCAGCGGGCAGAGATCATTCGGCGTCTGTGTTTGCTAATCCATTGCTCCGCCATCAGCGCCTGCGGCCCCCTATTCAACTAATCCACGCGTGAGCGGCGGGAACCGCCACGGAAACCAAACGTTTTCTTTTTTGGTCTGAGAGGTTGCTTTTCAGCCTGTCGATTGCTCCAATCAGTAGTATGTTCGGGTTTCTCAGTCGGGCATCGACCATTATCCGTCTGGGCGACGACTTGCACGCCCGTTTTGAACCGTGGCGATGTCGGTACCGTTGTTCATGTCTACAAAAACGGCAAGGGCTACGAAGTCGAGTTTGTCGATGGTGGCGGTCACACGGTTGCACTCATCACTGTTGCGGCAGGGGACGTCCGACCGATCAAGGCCGGAGAGTTGCTTCACGCAAGACCGACAGCGTAGGGCAAAACAAGTATGGCTTCGACTTCGCGAGGGACGAGCCGAAGCTCAAGAAAAGTCGTTGCACCGGCGCGGGCTCGTTTTTCGGTTGTTCAATCGTTAATTCCATTGGGCCGCGTTCCTCTTTTACACGCCTTTCGGTTTACACACGATTGAGGTGAGCATTTCATGGAGCGCGCTCCGAATCAGAACGGGAGAGGCCCTTGGCACCTTGGCACAATCGTTGCCAGCGTCCTGGTGGGACTCGTCAGTAGTATCGTCCTCGCACTCGTCGGCTTGGTCGTCGGGGCGACTTACGGCGGCAACTATGCTATCGAGTTCGAGTTCAACGGAGAGCGGGGATACGAAGCGACCGGGCAGATCGGCGCAATCATCGGGTTCGCTGCGGGAGGTCCACTCTGCGCCTTGTTGTTCTACATCATCAAATGCCGTCGCTGACTGCACGCGAAGGAGCATTCCAGCGCGGCGTGCGCGTGCAATTGTATGGCATCACCCGGCATTCGAGCGAACTGTTGAAGCCGGACGGAACGGTTGACCGCGGATCGGCTGGTGGCGGTCCGTGTTGGTGGCAACTATCGCTTTCAGGCAACTCGTGAACCGCTTGATGGAAAAGAGTAAACGATGAAACACCGTATCGTATTGGCGATGTGCATGATCTTGGGATGGTCCCCTTTGTCTTTGGCGTCGGGCCCCGCGCCTACCATACCCCAGACACCGATTCTCCCCGACGGGCTGGGAGTGAATATCCACTTCAAGCGTGCGCGTCCGGGCGAAGTGAAAATGCTGGCCGAGGCCGGGTTCCGCTGGATCCGCATGGACTTCACCTGGGGGGCGACAGAACGAGAAAAAGGAAAATACGATTTCAGCGACTACGACTACCTGATTGCATCGCTCAAGCCGCATGGCATCCGAACTCTGTTCATTCTGGACTACGGAAACAAGTTCTATGACGATGGGCTGTCGCCACACAGCGACGAAGGGCGCAA
>JAJSAJ010001113.1 GCA_024274855.1 Planctomycetota bacterium
CCCACGGCCAGGCGGCGGCTGATCTGGATATTCGGCGCAGCGGGGCTAGTCTATCTGCACTACACCACGGTCTTGTTTCTGATCGCCCAGGTCATCTGCTGGCTGGTGCTGGTCGGGTTGCGGTCCGATAGGATCGCCTACGGGCCACGGCAGCTGTTTGCCGACCTGGTGGCAGTCAGCTTGCTGGTCGTGCCCGCCGTTCCACACATGGTCGAGGTGGCCGAACGACGAGCGAATTGGTTTCGCATGGTGGGAATTTGGCCGTCCGTGGGTCTTTGGAAAGTCGTGCTCGGATGGCTGATCCTGCCCGGTCTGGCTCTGTTCGTGGGGCACCGATTTCGATTGCAACGTAACCCGTGCGTGACGCGTCGGCCCGTCGTGTTGTGGCTCGGTTGCTGGGCGATTGTGCCGCTGTTGATTGCGTGGATTGCGACCGCCACCCTCGTTGCTTCCCTCTGGATGCTCAGGTATCTAGTCGCGTCACTTCCCGGTGCCGTGGCCTTCGCCACCGTGTGCATGGTCGCTTATCGCGCCATTTCCTATAGGGTTTTTGTGACGGGCGTTCTCTTGGCTGCCACGTTCGGATCGAGTGGGATGTTGACGCAATGGAGGCAGGATGGTCGTTGGATTGGCGATCGATGTGAAGATTGGCGAGGCGCGATTCAGTGGCTGAATACCCAATGGCCGGCACGGCCGATGCCCGTCGTGACGCGGTCGGGACTGCTCGAGGACGCCGCACTTGAGACGGACTCTTCCGAGCAGCTGCGGCGTTATTGCCAGTTTCCGTTCCGCGGTATCTATGCCGCCATCGGATGGTCGCCTGAACCGCAAAAATCGAACGGGCCAGTCCGACTGGCGGATAGTCAGCTTCGGCGGGCCCGTGCATGCCGTGGGCTTTGGCTAGTCCTGCGCGCCGGCCCAAGTTCGGCCAACCGCCAGGTGCATGAACTGGTCCAGCGTTTGGCACGGCGCGGGATATCGGCCAAGGTGGCAAAGTGGCGGACCTTTGGCCACCTGGTGGTCGCCCGAGTCGAGCTGCTGGACGGGGGACCGCAATAGCCGTTGCCTCATGGGTATTGTCTCAGACTGATTTATTCCGGTATGTTTGTTTTACCTTCCCCAGAAGCCGCCTGCTTCAGCAGGCGGAGTTTTCCCACAGTAAACCTGCGCGAGCCTGCGCCCGTAACCAAAGTAGGTTGTGTCAAGCTCGCTCGATTAGCGTACGCAATCAGCGAGTACGTTCGTGCGAGCGCCGACACACCAGAATCCGGTATCCATGCTTGTCAGAGCATGCGCGCATCCTACAAAGTAAGACTCGAACCCGCCAAGCAGGAGAGACGCCGGCTAACGTACCACCGGTCGACACGCTTGAATGGACGTTCCGCCAACAAAGGACAGGAACAAGAGGCTTATTGTGAGTGCCACATCACTGCACGGTTGGGTAACGTCTGCTATACACCGCTCGCCTCAAGAGATGGCTTGCCACCGGTGGGCTTTGAACGCGGAGATTCGCGAACCACTTCCTGTTGGTTACAGGTAACCGAGTAATAGAGTCGGACTCGGTCCGCCGCAGCGTCGCTTCCCTGCGCCGGCTTGGTCAAAAAGACAGTGATGGCGAGATGTCCATTGGGCGATTCGAGCTTCCACGGACCGCGTGCTACGCCCGGTTTTGAAGCCATGCACAGAATAACGCCAGACAGCAATATCTTGGTGACGAAACGCGTCATGGTCTTGAACCTCACAAGTCGCAAGGATACGCCGATTATTCATCCGTTTCACGACATGTCGAGTGGGTTGAATCCGGCATTGATACTAGGGAATACCTCGTAGTAATCCCGGTCGAGGCCCGCCGTTACCTTCAGCTCTCGTTCCTTATCATTGGCTGAAAGTGGAATGAGCCAAACACGCCAGTTGCCGTTGCTAGAGGCGGCGACCGTGTCAGTTTGTCCGGCCAACTCAATCTAAATCGTCCGTCCCCGGATCCGCCCAGTCCCAGACGGGACCCGCTTGTCGCGCTGCAGCACCATATGATACAAATCGGATGCTATTCAAGTAGTCTGGCATTTCTGCAGAAATGGACAGGACCAATGCCCTTTCTGAGTGTGGTTGCACTATTGCATTTGGCCCGACTGTTCAGACCTTGAATTAACCTGATGGACGTGCCATCATCAGGGATGTCGTAAACAGGTTGGGCCGCAAGGTTAATCCGCCAGAGTCTTAGGCTTTGTCTCAAAACCCGGAGAAGCCGTGTTTCCGGGAGGGCGAAGCTCCTGCTGAGCCTCTTGTTTGGTTGGCCAGAACGGCTCGGCATGAGCCTCGCCCTCCCCTTTTGAGACAAAGCCTAGTTCTAGGATCCGCACACGGCGCGCACATGTTGTCCGACGGACATTCACGCCCGTCGGCTGAACGGACGCGGGCGTCCGTTCACCGATTTAGTATTGGCCATAGACCGCATTAGCGGCTGAATGCCAAAAGGTCGTAGCAGTTGGGGCAAGTGTCAGCGACCAACGAGAGCGGGCTATTATGAACCGAGTGATTGAATTGTTTCGCCTGTTGCTGGTCTTGATCAGTGGTGTGATTCTGATCGCCACCATGGGTTGTGATGAGGGGCCTGATCAGTTTTCGCAGACCTCCAACCAGCCAACCCCGTCCTCTACCCCGTCCTCTATCCCGTCAGACTCGCCAACTGAGGCATCTTTGGCACCGTCGGCAAGGGACCGTGAAGCGAGGAAGTCCGAGCCGCTCGGGAGCGACCGTTCAGATACACAGCTTGCGCAGCAGTCTTCTGAGCCGGGAATGGGTGCGGAAGAAGTCCGCCCGACCCGAATCGGGCGGAAGGAGGCGATTGGCAAGCCGGATCGTGCAGGGGCACTCGGCCAGATGGACGCCGAGCAGGGCAACTTACCGGAGGCTGGTGGCGCCTCAGGGACTTTGGCAATGGGCCGATTGCCCGCTCCGTCTGCCAGACTCTCGGCCGGTGTTGCATTGCCGCAATCGCTACCGACCGGGACGACGATGGGGTTCAGTGTTGATTACGTTTTCGCGGCAGGCCAACCGGCCTCGAACATGAAAACCGTCTGGGTCATCGAAATGGCCAAACGGGGCGCTGCCGAAATACCCGTCCGTCTTCGTGCGCGTGGAAACCTGAATGCGTTCGTGCCGGGGGCAAGACCCGAGCATGGTCCATTTCAATGCTATCTGGCGGTGGTCGCCACCAACGGCCAGCGCCTGCCGATCTCACCGAAAGTTGCCATGAAGCAATAGGCTCGCGGGAGGGATAACCCCGGCATTTGATACCTGTTCACCACTGCCAGTTGTGAACATCGACGCCTAAACAGTTACAAGTCCGAGAACTTCTGAAGCTTGACGTTGCCAGCCGACTGTACAGTTGCAAAATAGGTAACGGTTAAATTGATTGCAGTTAGTTTCGGGAAAAAGACAATGGCAGCCAGATCGGCTCTTTACGCCGAAGGCATTAAACACCGTAGCCCCGTTGGTTATAGGTAAGCAAAGCGGCGCAGCCGCGCGGCGCCACCCCGGGGTAGTTGAGAAAACGAACCTGCTTACACCGAACGTGTTACACAAATCGCAGCTGCAATCCGCTAAAGTGTTACCAAAACAGGTAGAATAACATCGAGATGGTGCAGCGTGTGAGCAAGTGTCGAACTTGAGTGTGGCAGATTCCTTGAACGGCTGTACCAGCCGTCGTTAATGTGAATGGAGAAGTTGATGAGAAATGTTACGAGCCATGTTGCTTTCCTGATGCTCTTCGCGGCAGTCGATTCGGCTGTTGTCGCGGCCGATCCGGTAGACAGCCGTCCACGAGTTCTGTTTGGCGAGTCGTTTGACGATGTCCAGCTTGCTCAACGCGGCTGGTACGATGGCCGGGAAGTGAAGATTGTGAGCCGAACTCCGGCTGCGGGGCCGGGATGTATTGAATATCATTGGAATCGGGACGCGACAAAAGCGGCCGGTTCGTCGGCGATTCGCCATTTGTTTCAGCCAACCGAGACGGTTTACGTTCGGTTTCAGATCCGGTTGTCATCCAATTGGGGCTGGAGCGGTCGGTCGTATCACCAGCACTTGATGCACTTCATGACGACCGAAAACAGCAAGTACCACGGTCCGGCCGCGAGTCACTTAACTTTGTACGTCGAACCGGTTAATGGCAAACTCCGTTTGGCGGCACAGGATATCCAAAACAAGGGAACTCCTCACGGTCTCATGCAGGGGCCCCTCCGAGGCGGTTACAACGGGAAATTTTATGACAGTCGGCAGGTTCTCTTTCATGATGACCGGTGGCATCGCGTCGAGGCCTATTTCAAACTGAATAGCTTGGACAGTAAGGCGGATAAGCCGAATGCGGATGGGGTCGTGCAGGGATGGTTCGATGGCAAATTGGTCGTCGACCGGCACGATGTCGTGTTTCGGTCCAGCGACTTTCCGAAAATGCGGTTCAATCAATACTTGCTCGCCCCTTACTTCGGGCCCGGACTCCTTCCGCATGCGCAGACACTATGGATCGACGAGTTGATTGTGGCGACCGGTCGCATCGAATAGGCGTGAGCTGACGCGAGTACGAAACGCGGGCTCGGTCCCGCAGCGAGAATGTCAGCCGTCTACCGTCCTAATCGGAGAACTTGGCAACGCGGCCTGCCGGTTGTTGCATTCCGTTCGTTGACGCGAGATAATAGCGGAACGCGAAGGTGGGCGTTCCCTTGCCAGGTTCGATCGTGCCAAGCAGCAACGATGCCTACCATCGGATTGCGGTGGGCCGGATGGATCATGCGAGGCGGATCGGAACCAACTAAGATGCCTGGTGGCCCGGGGGAGAGTTGTGCGGAAAGATAAAGCGTAGTCGTCTACGGGGGGGGCCGTCTGCCACCGTGTGCGCACCGGAGTTTTCCCGGACTTCCCACGCGTCCGGTTTATCATTAGTTATTTGGCATTACTCATTTATCATCGAGAGCGGCAGCGCAGCCGGGTCATGTTCTTTCCACCGACAACTGACCACTGACCACCGACAACCGACAACTGACCCTCCTCCATGCGGTCGGTTTCGCGACACGTTCTAA